>NZ_JBAWAC010000233.1:0-27406 GCF_049589095.1 Haladaptatus sp.
TCGCTGGACGACGTCGAAACGTTGTTTTTGACCCACCAGGACGGGGACCACGTCGGCGGCGCGGCGGAATTGCTCGCGGAAACCGACGCCAGCGTCGTGGCATCGGTCGGCGACACACCCGCCATCGAAGGCGACGCGGAACTCGTCAAGTCGGACCGATACCCGCCGATCCACGTCGATATCGAAGTCGTGGACGGCGTCACGTTCCGCACCGAGGCCGGACCGATGCGCGTGGTCGAAACGCCGGGGCACACGCCCGGTCATCTCTCGGTCGTCCTGCCCGAGGCCGAACTGCTCATCGCGGCCGACGCCACGGTCGCGGACGAAGACGGACTTCAGGGACCGAACGAAACGTTCACCCCCGAGATGGAGACGGCGATAAGTTCCCTCGGCAAACTCGCCGCGTTCGACACCAGCGGGACGCTGTGCTATCACGGTGGGTTCGTCGAGGACGCCGATGTCGAAGCGACGTACCAGTCGCTCACCGAGTAGAAACGAAAAACGAAACGGAATGCGGAATTATATTCGACCGACGTTCTGCACGTCGATGCTCTCGACGCCTTCGACGGACGAGAAAGACTCCTCGACGGCTTCCGTGCCACCGGCATCGTCGGGGACGATGACCGTCGGCAGGAGCGCGATGAGGCCGAACGCGACGTCCTCGCGCTCGAAGCCGTTGATTTTCGCACCCTCAGGGAGCGAATCTTCGAGTTTCTCTTGGAGGTCGTCCAAGTCGATTTCCGGGCTCTGCGGCATCACTTTGACTTTGGCTGCTACTTTTCCCATGGTTTACGGTCCGAGGAATGCACAGTTGGGGCATTCGTAGAGGTTGCTCTGTTTGCGGCACTTCGCACAGCGGTAGATGGTCTGCCCACAGTCAGGACATTTGAACGAGGCAGCGTTCGTGCCGGAAATGTTGATCCCGCACGAGACGCATTTTCGTGCTTGTTTTTGGGTCTGACTCATACCCCCACGTTCCGCCGCGCGACTTTTAACGCTTCCCTTTCGGGGTTCGAGACGGCGTTAGAACGCGTCCGTCTCGACGGTCGCTTCGGCGTGCAGGCTCTCTTTGACGGCGTCGTGAACCTTGCAGAGTTCGAACGCACGGTCGATGACGTCCTGTGCGGTCTCGTCGTCCGTTTCGGTCTCCCACTTGATGTCGAACGCGACGGCTTCGAGTTTGTCGTCGTCGTTCAGGTCGCCGCTCACGTCGATCTCGATCTTGCCGAGGTCGCCCGCACCGCGCTGTTCGCCACCCACGCGGAGGGCGGGGACGTAGCACGAACCGTACGCCGCGAGGAGCGTTTCGAGCGTGTCCGGCGCGTCCTCACCCGTCGCGTCGATGGTAACGGAGAAATCGCGGATGTCGTTTTCTGCGCTGTAGCCCTCTTCCGACGTGGTAGTGACTTCTGGCATTGCAGTTTCCAGGTTCGCCCCAATACTCCTAAGGCTTGTTCTTCCGGCCGAGTGTGTCGGAGTGAACGTGAAAAATCGGGACCGATAGTCGCCAGTCGAGATGAGAGGATGTGATTGCCGTTATTCGATTTTTGGCTCGTATCCCTCGTTTCGCGCACGCTCCAAAATAGACTGGATAACGTCCGATTTTTCGCGGGTATACTCACCAACGTCGGTCGGATATTTCTTCGCTGCCGCACGTTTGACTTCCGCGTATTCTTCGCGTGCTTGCGGATGGTCACGCAGATACGTTCGGAGTCGTGGGTACTGATTTATATCATCTTCTACTGAACAGTACTGGAAAGGACTGCCTGTCGAAACGGTTCTCGTCCTTCGATTTCGATACCGCTCCGAACAGACGTGTTTGGTTGTTTTGTGGTTGCAGTTGCTGGGAAGTACACTGGCTCGAAAGCCCCTATCCGTTTACCACGACGTGATGTGGTTAGTTCTGCTGTGATTTCAGTAACCGAGCGGCAATGAGACCGCACCGCAACCGCTACCATACCACGTCCTCCCCAGCCGATTCCCTCGCACGCGTTTCTCGCGCGCGCCATCCGGTTGGACGGACTGGGCGATACGAGTCAACCGCACGGCGCGCGACGTCCTCGTGAACGAAGTGAACGAGTGGCTCGTCAGAGCTTCGCTCTGACGGTGGATGACTGAGCGAACGAAGTAAGCGAAGGAGTCGGTTGGGGAGGACGTGGTGCAGCCTTCATTGTCGCTCGGCAATCGGGGTCACAGCAAGATCAACCATATATCGCCGTAGTGAACGTTTGCGGACGTTAGCGGTCGTCATTCCAATTGCTCGCAACGCTCGACGTGCTCAAATCTATCAAAGAAAAGGAAAAGCTACCCCGAGTACGACCGTTCTTCGCTACCAGAGTTGGTCGGAGAGGTCGAACGTCTCGTCGCCGTCCAGAACGTGGACTTCGGCGTCGTTGCCGGTGGCGTCCACTTCGCGGACGAAGTCCTCCGGGTCCTGTTCGATGGGCGGGAACGTGTCGTAGTGCATCGGGAACGCGTAGTCGGCGTCAACCCAGTCTACTGCGATGGCGGCCTGCGCCGGTCCCATGGTGAAGTGGTCGCCGATGGGAACCGCGACGGCGTCGGGTTCGAGGAACGGGCCGATGACGTCGCGCATCTCGGACATCAATGAGGTGTCGCCAGCGTGATAGAACGTCTCGCTCTCCTCGTCGGAGACCTGGGTGGGTTTCGTGTCGCTGATGACGAATCCAGCGGGCATGCCGCCGGAGGCTCCGTAGCCCGTGTCGAGACCGTTGGTGTGGTCGGCACGGACCATCGTGACGAACGCGTCGTCGGCTTCGAAGGTGCCACCCATGTTCATTCCGGTGCCGTCCTCGACGCCGTACTCGTCGGTGACGTAGCCGATGACCTCCGGCGTGGCGACGAAGTGTGCATCACGGAAGCGGTCGGCGTCCGCGATGTGGTCCGCGTGCCCGTGCGTGAGCAGGACGTAGTCCGGGTCGAGTTCCTCCGGATCGGTGTCCGTCTTCGGGTTGTCGAAAAACGGGTCGATGAGGAGTTCCGTGTCGTCAACGGTAACGTGCCATGTCGAGTGTCCGTACCAAGTGAGTTCCATGGTGTGTGGTAGGATTGTGCCTGAGCAGTCTTAAAAGATGTTGGCGACAAATGGGGTGTTCCGAGCGGACACCGTCCTGTATTCACTGCGGAACGACGGTAGATAGCACGTCGACGGACGACCGAAAAAACACTCGAATCCGAGCGCCGCTTACAACCAGCGCTGAATGAGCGAGGTGATGCCGAGGTTCTTCTTCGCCATGATGACGATGTTCTCCGACCGCCGAGCGATCTCTTCGGGTACTGCACCGAAGACGATCTGTTCGAGGAGCCCTTCCCGCGTCGCACCGATCACCGTGAGGTCGAAGTCGGCCGAATGCTCCAAGATCGCATTCGAAACGTCGTCGCTCTCGATGACTGCGGTCCCGACTTCGCCATCAGTGTCGAACTCCTCTGCGGCTCCATTGACGAGCTCTTGAGCTTCCTGACGGTCGCTCTCGGAGGCGTCCGGGGAGATGATGTGGAGGATTTCGACGCGAGCGTTCTCCGGTCGTGCGATCGCTTCCGCGATGGTCGTCGCGTACTCGGCGTGCGGGCCGCCCGCCATCGGCACGAGGATGGAGTCGATGTCGGAGGACGCCAACTCACCGATGCGCTCGACGAGGACGTCAGCCTGTGCGTCCTGTGCGATTCGGTCGACGGTACTCCCGAGAACGATATCCCGGCGTCGGGCTTGATCGCCGCCCTGCCATCCGAGGAGGACCGCGGTACTGTCGTGTTGGTCGATGGTGTTGAGGATGGCGTCGGCCACGTCGTGACCGATTCGAATCGTCCCGCTCACGGGGACGTCGGCGTCCTCGCCGATTTGGATGGCTCGACTGAGGACGTTCTCCTTTTCGTCGGTGACGAACTGCCGACCCTGGGAGAGGGGCGTCTGCGGCGAGACGGTGACGACGCTCGTCACCAGTATCTCGCCGTCGTTCTCGCGTGCGAGGTCGATAGCCGTCTGCATGAGTTGGTCCGCATTTTCCGGATTGGCGATGGGGACCACGAGTTGGTAGTCACGGCGTTCGGTCGCACGATGCGAGACGACCGTCGGCGTCTCCTGTTCGAGTTTCTCCATCTCCTTTTCCTCGGAGTAGGCGTACCAGACGGCGATGCCGATGACGAACCACGCGGCCATCGTCACCAACGCGGTGAAGCCGTCCTCCCACGGGCGGAGCCCGAGCGAAGTCAACAGGAAGGGGGTGAGCAGCAACTGGAAGACGATTCCGAGGATCGGAATCCACGGCATGAACGGGATTTCGAAGGGCCGTTCCAAGTTCGGCCGATTCCTCCGCATCGCGATAGCGGCGATGTTCACCATGGAGAACAGGAGGATGAACATGACGCTGGAGGAGGCCGCCACGCTCTCGATAGGGAGCGTGAGGGCCATTAGCATGATGATGGCTCCGGAAACCCCGATGGAGAGGTACGGCGAACGCTTCTCCTCGTGGATGTCCGAGAGTTTCGGCGGCAGGAGGTTGTCACGGGCCATCGCGAACCCGATACGGCTCGACGCATACAGCGTGGCGTTCAACGCACTCATCGTCGCGGCCAGACCGGCGACGAGCAGCAACGAGAGACCGTACGGAACGAATTGCCCGGCCGCTTGGATGATACCGAGCTCCCCGAGGTTACCGAGGATTTGCCACGTGTACACCGGTCCGCTCGCTCCGGACATGTTCGCGAGACGGAGGATGTTGTCGGTGATTTCGATACCACCGATGGAGGCGAACGCGACAAGGATGTAAATCGGAATGACGACCGCGATCGAGTAGAAGATGGCTTTCGGGATGTTCGTCCCGGGGTCCATTACCTCCTCACCGCTCTGAACGATGATGTCGTATCCCTCGAACGCGACGTAGGTGAACCCCATCGCCGCCATAATTCCGCCGATTCCGGCGGGGGCGAATCGCGGGCTGGACAGGAACTTGGTCGACCAGTCCGGCTGTTTGAATGTCGCCAGCGCGCCGAAGATGACGAAGACGCCGAGGATGATGATCTTTGCCGTCGTAATGACGATTCCGATCGTACCGGTCTCCTCCGCGCCACGATAGTTGATGTAGGCGAACAGGGCGATGACGAGACCAGCCAAGAGTCGTTCGGTCAGCCCACGGGTCAAAAACCCGAAGAAGACGAATTCGTGGCCGAGACCGGTGTAGACGCTGATGAACTCGGTGAGGAACACACCGAAGGTCACTGCGTAGAGCGCACACGCAACTGCTTGCGCGAACCAATTGGCCCATCCGGTGTAGAACCCGTACGGACTCGGCAGTGCCTCAGTTACCCAGCTGTACGCCCCGCCCGACTGTGGAAACGACGCACCGAGTTCCGCGTACGACATCGCAGTGAACGTCGCAACGATCCCGTTCAAGAGGAACGCAAGCATGAGAGCAGGACCGGCCAGACCGGCGGCGAACCCGGTCAGCGCGAAAACACCCGCCCCGATCATCGCCCCGATTCCGATGAAGGTGATGTCCCACAGGCTCATGTCCCGCGAGAGCTCTGTACCGACATCCCGCTGAGAGGCATTTTCGTTCGCCTCCGTCGTATTCTCAGCCATTGTATAGTCTATCTGATGGAGTGCTTAAAAGGTTAAATAACTGGCCTTGTCTCCCGCCTCCACTTATATAGTGAAACGGTATACGAGGAGGTCAGTGTGGGCGAGTGCAGCGATTCGTCCCTCGACTTGGCCGATACAGTTTTATTTCGGTTTGCCTGGGTTTGGCTCACGCGACGCGTGGGTAAAAGTGAGGGGAACGCTCGGGGTCCAAACATTGTGACGACCGTTTCGCTTGCCGATCGAACACCGGTCGAGAAACGCGATCCGTCGTGAGTCGTTTCCGGCAACCGAACCGTTTTGCGTTCCCCCTTCGACATCCCGGATATGCATCGAGTCAGATTCCGAGACCCGGCAGGGTCAGTCAGAACTGGCGAATGGCGCGACGGGAAACTCCACTTCGCGGACGACAGCTACGACCCGGCGGACGTCGACATCCTCGCCCCGAGCGAACCGACGAAGATCGTCTGTGTCGGCCTGAACTACGCGGATCATGCGGCCGAACGGAACAAGGACGTTCCCACGCGCCCGCTCCTGTTCCTCAAACCGCCGAACGCGGTCGCCTCCCACGGCGACACGGTGACACTGCTCCCCGGAAAGGGGCGCATCGACCACGAGGCCGAACTCGGCGTCGTCATCGGCGAGCAGTGTCGAAACGTCGCCGAGGAGGAGGCGATGGACGTCGTGGCAGGGTTCACGTGCGTCAACGATATCTCGAACCGCGACGACCAGGATTTGGAACAGAACTGGGTTCGTGGCAAGGCGTTCGACAACTCCTGTCCGCTCGGTCCGGTGCTGGCGACACCCGACGAAGTCCCGGACGACGCGGGCGTTCAACTCAGAGTCAACGGTGAGGTGAAACAGGATTCCTCGCGCGACCAGTTCATCTTCTCCGTGCCGGAACTCATCGCGGAAATCACGACCTACCTCACGCTCGAACCCGGCGACGTCATTATCACTGGCACGCCCGCGGGCGTCGGACCGCTGGAAGACGGTGACACGGTCGAGGTCGAAATCGAGGGAATCGGAACGCTCTCACACGACGTGCGTAGTCCGTAGAAAACGAAGACGTTTTTCCGAGTTAGTTAGAGGACGCTCCACGCCTGGACGGCGCGGTTGAACGACGAGACGTCGGCGATCCAGCGTGCCGCGATCGTCTTCTTCAGTGTCTCCGCAGCGACGGAGTTGAACGTGCTGACGGGGAAGTCGAACCCGGCGACCTTGACGCCGTGTGCGACGGCCTCGTCACCGATGGAGATGACGGTCCCCTTGTCGTCGAACGTCCACGTCTTGAGCGGTTGTCCGTAGATGGAGCGGGAAACGTTCTCGCCGACGACTTCCGCGGCCTGCCACGCGGCCTGTGCGGTCGGCGGTGCCGGGTTCTCGCCCTGATCGATGATGGCGCAGTCACCGATGGCGAACACGCGCTCGTCACTGGTCTGGAAGTCCGATTCCGCCGTGACGCGGTTGTGCTGGTTGTCGAGTTCGGTGCCGTCCATGGCGTCGCGGCCGGTCACGCCGCCGGTCCAGACGAACACGTCGTAGTCGAGCGCCTCGCCCTCGTCGAACTCGATCGCGTCCTCGGTGGCCTCCGTGATCGGGTCGCCGGTCAGGATGTTGATGTCCTTTTCGAGGACGTACTTCTTCACCGTTCCCTGCAGTTCGGGGTCCATACCGGGCATGATCTCGTCCATCGCTTCGACGAGGTAGATGTCGATCGGTGCACGGTGCTTGTCGCGGTACTCGGCGATTTCGCCCGCGCTCTGGATGCCCGACAGTCCGGCCCCGCCGATGACGACCTTCGCGGGGTCGTTTCGGGACGCCGTCTTCGCGGCTTCCTTGACCTGCTCGTGGATTTCGAGCGCGTCGTCCAGGTTCTTGAGCGTGAGCGCATTCTCGGCCATCCCCGGGATGCCGTAGAAGGCGGTCTTGCTCCCGAGCGCGACGACGAGATAGTCGTAGTCGAGGTCAGCGCCCTCGTCGAGTTCGACCGTCCGGTCGTCGGTGTCGATGGCCGTGACGGTGTCCTGCACGAATCGGGTGCTCGGCGATTTTATCTCGTGAATCGGGATCGTGATCTTGTCCATCGCCCGCGGGTCACGGATGACACGGTGGGACTCGTGGAGGACGAGGTGGTAGTCCTTCTCCGAGACCCACGTAATGTCAGCGTCGTCGAGTTCTTCTTCGAGTTGCTGTATCGCGCCAGCACCAGCATAGCCAGCACCGAGCACGACGACCTTCTGAGTCATACTCGGACATCTGGATTCATTCGATACAAAGGTGTTGAAACCCGCAAGCGAGTGTGTGATATTGTCTCCCCCGATTGATTTTATCGTCCATCGACGAAACCCGACGTGTTGGTTGCAAGCTTTAAAGTCGGTCGCGCCAAACTATTCGGCACTTATGAGCAATCAAGAGTTGCGAAAGGAGGCACACGACCTTGACGTGACGGTGTGGGTCGGCAAGAGCGGACTCGATGCGGTCACCGAGGAGTTGAAAGGACAACTGCAGAACGAGAAACTCGTCAAGGTGAAATTCCTTCGGGCGGCCCGCGGCGGGACCTCGACCGACGAACTCGCGGAGGAACTGGCTGACGAGGTGAATGCCAAACTCATCGAAACACGCGGGAACACGGCGGTGTTCCACTGATGGTAAAGCCCCTCCCGTTCCTGAAAGATATGATGGAGGCGGGGTATGCGATGGCGGTGACGCAGGCGATCTACTTCGTCGTCTCGTTCGTCGTCCTCTATCTGCTCGGTCGTATCTTCGTCATTCCGGTGGTCAAACGACTGCTCGACAGACAGGGGTACGACGAGAGCGTCAAAATCCCGCTCACCAAAGTCGCCCAATTCGTGGTGCTGTTCGCGGCTGTCGGCATCGCGTTCGCCCTCGCAGACTACGGGAACATCCTGACCGCACTCGCTACCATCGCCGCCGCAGCGACGTTGGCAGTCGGCTTCGCCCTACAGGACATCATCGCCAACTTCGTCGCTGGCGTGTTCATCTTCACGGACAAACCGTTCAAGATCGGCGACTGGATCGAGTGGGACGGCGACAGTTACTCGGGTATCGTGGAGGACATCGACCTCCGCGTGACGCGCATCCGAACCTTCGACAACGAACTGTTGACCGTGCCGAACTCGGTGCTGACCGACGGCGTCATCAAGAACCCCGTCGCCAAGGACAAGCTTCGCGTCCAGTTCCTGTTCGGTATCGGCTACGACGACGACATCCACCGAGCGACCGAGATAATCCTCGAAGAAGCTCGAAAGCACGACGAGATTCTGGACGACCCGGAGCCCTCCGTTCGGCTCACCGAACTCGGGGACTCCTCGGTCGGTCTCAAGTCCCGCTTCTGGATTTCGGACCCGAAGCGCAGTGACTTCGTGAAAACCCGCGGGGAGTACGTCACCGCGGTCAAGGAACGCTTCGACGCGGAGGGAATCGACATCCCGTACCCGTACCGCAACCTCGCGGGCGGAATCGAGATCTCGAACCCCTCGGAGATGGCCATTCTCTCGGAAGACTGAGACCGATTGACTTTTTATAAATTTCAACGATCATGAAATAGCGTTGAAGTAGTTCGGGAATTATCTGCCGGTATGAACGATAGGAGACGTGCCTTTCTCTCGACCGTCGGGTCCGTATCCGTCGGCGGTACCCTCGTCCTCGCTGGCTGTGCTGGCGATTCGAAGAACCAGGCCGCGGGGAGGACGACGTCGGACGCGGGAACGACTGAAACGACCGAGACGAGCACGGCGATGTCCTCGACGACGGGGGGACGGACCGTGACGACGTCCCTGATTCGGAAGGAAACGAAACAGGAAACCACCATCTACGAAATCGACTCGGGCACGTCCGGTCCGACCGCGTACGTCGAAGGCGGAATGCACGGCAACGAGGAGAGCGGTTACTGGGCCGCGGAGGACATCCGAACGTGGGACATTGACGCCGGGACGCTCATCGTCCTCCCCAAGGCGAACGTCCGAGGGGTACGACACGAGCGACGGGAGTGGCCGGGCGAGATGGATTTGAACCGGCAGTTCCCCATCGGCGACCCGCCGAAGAACGCGCTTGCAAAGGAGATCTGGGCAGCTATCGACGACTACGACCCCGACGTGTTCATCGACCTCCACAGTTCGAAGGGGATCTTCGAACGGGAGGGTGACGACGGCGTGGGACAGAACGTACTCAGGTCGAAGCACCCGAAAATCGTCAACAGCGTCGGCAACGCCGTCAAACGGTTGAACGACGAGTACGTCACCGGCTACTCCGACGTGTACGATTTCGTCTCCACGCCCCTGACCGAGACGAAATACGCCCGCACACCGATGCTCGTCAACAAGATGCGGGCCGACCGCGACGCTCCCTCGTGTCTCTTCGAGGTCACGCAGGACGACGTAAAACCGAAAAAGCGCGCCCGCTGGACGAAGGTGTTCGTGGATGGCATGCTCGATACGTGGGGAATCCGGGCGTCGCGGATGAACGAGTAGGACGGCTTCTCAGCTCTTCGGGAAGAATGCGATATGAATGTGGACGGCCGGAGTTGCCCGGCGTTCCGAACCGGGGAATCCCTGTTGCCTCCTCCACCCCGCGATCCTACGAGCGACAGCTGTTCGATGGTCCGCTGCTCACTTCCGTGCCTGACGGATTACCACCGACTAACTGCGCCGAGACACTCCTGCGAGTGTTCGCCGCAGACCGCTGGCCCCGCAGGACGAGGCTTCTGCGTTGGCTTCCGGGGCCCGGCTCGGTCTGACCGGACGTGTCCGGAGTTCGGTTCCCGCTCAAGACCATAGCGCGGGCGAAGAGCAGGGCCTAACTGCCCAACCTAGTCCACTTCACAGTAAACCACACCGCCTTAAGGGCCTTTCGGGTTTCGTGTTTCGTGATCCGCGGTTCCCGTTTCCCATTTCGTGCTGGAACTTACCCGACTGTGACGATGGCCACGAGGTTCGAACAGACGACCAACAACCCGACGACGAGATAGACGAAACTCCCGAGTCGGAACGTCCGACGGGAACGGCGCGTCCATCCCGAAAGGACGATCAGGAGGACGACCGTCGCTCCCTTGAGAAGTAACAATCCGAGGAGACCCATCTCCCCCAACAGGTGTGCGACGAACGGATTCCCCTCGTTCAAACCGAGTTGAAGGCCGACGCCGGTCGTCACCACGTCACCGAGCATCACTCCCAGCACAGCGGCTAGCAGCGGAGCGGAAACGTGTGACCACGATCGAGCGATGGCGTTCGGCAACACGGAAACACCTCCGCCCTCCCGTCACTTTGTTATAGGCTGACTGTCAGTCGGTAACGCGCCGCTGTCGACGACAAAGCGACCACTACAGGTTGAGTTGGAGGTTCCAAGCCTTCCTTTTGGGAGGTCGAACGGGACGAACGAAACCGTCGGTGATCGCCGTCGAGCGCTCCAGACGCTTCGCGTTTCCCGATACGAAAACCTCCGTCTCGACGCCATACCGAGGTATAACGCCCAGTACCACGCGAATATGGTCGAATACGCTCCCAGTTTGGGTTGGCTGCACTCCCTTGCTTGAGTCGGAAAACCCACATTACCTCGGAACGAACGGCGGTGTATGGGTCTAGGAAGCACAGCCAAGAAGCTTCAGACGGTCGCCGAAACGGCGGAGAAACTGTACGCCAAACTCAACGAACTGCGCGAGCAGATACAGGATATGCGCGATACGCTGGAGACGACGAACGAGCGCGTCGAACAGCTCGAAACCGAAAACGCACACCAGCGTGCGCTCATCGAAGCGTTGGCCCGCGAGGAGGGTATCGACGTGGACGAAGTGCTGGCCGACGTCGAGTCGTCCGAATCGAGCGACGGATCGAACGACGAATCGAGCGACGGAACGGACGAGACGGTCGAAGCGAGCACGTAAGACTCGCGGGTGGACATAATAACGACTAACAGCCCTCCCGTCATTTTTTGCCGCATGACCACACATCGGGAGCCACTCGATTCGGTGCTCGACACGGTCGGGCGGACGCCGCTCGTCCGCGTTCACGCCGCTCCGGACGAAGTACCCGTATACGCGAAGTTGGAATCGTTCAATCCCGGCGCGAGCGTCAAGGACCGCATCGGGAAGTACATGATCGAGCAGATGCTCGAACGCGGCGAACTCGAACCGGGCGGAACGGTCATCGAACCGACCGCCGGGAACACCGGAATCGGGTTCGCCGTCGCGGCGGGACAACTCGACGTGAACGCCGTGTTCGTCGTCCCCGAACGGTTCAGCAAGGAGAAACAACAGCTCATGGCCGCACTCGGTGCGGAAGTCATCAACACGCCGACGTCGGACGGAATGGGCGGTGCGATCGAACGCGCGTATCAACTCGCCGAGGAGACGCCGAACGCGGTGGTCCCACAGCAGTTCGGTAACCCGCTGAACGTCGAAGCACACTACGAGACGACGGGACCGGAACTCTACGAGGCGCTGGACGGTAATATCGGTGCAGTCGTCGCCGGGTGTGGCACCGCGGGGACGCTGATGGGGATGGCGAAGTACGCCCTCGACCAGAACCCCGACACCTACGTCGCCGCCGTCGAACCCGAAGGGTCGCTGTACTCCACCACCAAGGGAGCCGACGTCCCGGAGGAGGAGTACAAAATCGAGGGGATCGGAACGCACAACACCGACACGAACGAACTGTTCGAACCCGACCTCGTGGACGAAATCATCCAAGTGCCCGACGAAACCGCTCACGACGAGTTGAAACGACTCGGACGAGAGGAAGGGCACCTCGTCGGTTCCTCGGCCGGTGCGGCGAGCGTCGCGGCACAGCAGGTCGCCGAAAAGATCAGGGACGGGGAAATCGACGCGCCCGCCGACACCGTCGTCACCATCTTCCCCGATTCCAGCGAGCGCTACCTCTCCAAGGGAATCTATCGGTCGTTCACGGAGTGGGACGGATAACCGGAACGCGGTTTCGATATCCCGCTCTCCGTACCGGTATATAGTGAAATTACGAAGCTACTAATCCCCGTTTGTTCTCGCATCCGACAGCGAGCAGCCGACGGATATCGGTTCTCGCGGGACAATACAGCCATGTCGCAGACCAACGAGAGCGGGATTCCGCAAGTGCACAGGGAGTACCTATTGGGCGTCCGCATCATCACGGTGGACGGGGCGGACGGGAACGGGACGCAATATCGGTTCGAAGCGCCCGACCATCGAGGAGTCCGTTTCGACGACCCGGACTTGGCAGAACTGTACGCCGACGTGTACTTCGACGTGAACGGCTTCCAGGAGGAGGGAACGGGCGACCGTGGCGTTCCGCCGGAAATCATTCAGGCCGGACGCGATACGTTGGCCGCGTACTTTCTCACACAGCCCTACACCGACCTGAACTGGGTCGCATCGTTTTACGGCAAGCGCCCGCCGGAAATCGAACGCTACATCGAAACGGTTCGAAAGCGCGCGGAGGAGATCCGTACGGGTGCGGAAGGGATGGGAATGGAGTGAGCGCACCGAACTTCTGATTCCGCGACGCGTCGCTATTTACACGCAACTCTTCTCTGATTCGATATCATATCGAACTCAATAGACGGTAATCGGTACGGCTTCCCGTGCCAACCGTTCGAGGAACTCCCCGACGGTCGAAAAATCGAGTTTCGAGGCGGAAACGGTCCGTCAACCGACAGTGTCACCAAAATTCGTACATAACGCCCTGTTCGGTCGTGAGAAAGCCATATCTCACATACACCTATTATAAATTTACATGTAGCTCCTATTGAAAACCACCGCTTGCATGGTCGAGTTCACCCGACGCAAACTGATGGCCACGTCCGCCGCTGCCGCCTTGGGAGCGAGCGTTTCACCACAAGCGATAGCGATCGAGAGCACCGAACCGCCCGAGGACGACGATACGCCGAAAGCACCCTACGTGAAGGGGAGCCTCAAGCGCTTCTCCTCGACCGCGTTCGGCGCGGAAGTGACCGGACCGTTCGTGTTCGACGACGGAACGCCGATGTTCAGCCTCCAGCACCCGAGCCGCGACAACCCCGCACCGTACAACAGGTCCGGGATGGGATACTTCAAGGGGTTCCAGTTCTCGATGGACGGAACCAACGACGACTTTTCCGAGCTATCCACGCCGCAGACGAACGAGGAACAAGGAACCATTCGCGGTGCGGACGGGGAGTTCACCTTCATCGCACAGGAGGAGGACCGGATCAACGGTGGAAGCGAACGCCTCGGTGTCTCACAGACCCCCGACGGATGGGACATCACCCAGGAGAAATTCTCCGGGACGCAGTACGGAGATACCGCATCGAACCCGGACTGCAACCAGTTCATCCCGACGAACGAGGACGGAACCGAGGGTTACCTGTTCACGAACTGGGAAAACAGCCCCGGAAACGTCTCCCGTATTCCGCTCAGCCGGGGGGAGAACGGGGAATGGGACGCGGACCTCGAAAACGCCATCAACCTCGCGAACACCGAGCAGTTGCGTGAATTGGGTGGAACGCGAATCAACTGCTACGGGGACACCTCCCCGTGGAACACGATGATATCCGCGGAGGAAAACTACGCACAGCCCCGTGTTTCCCTGACCGCCACGGTGGGTGACATCGTGGAGAAGGGCACCGGAACAAACCTCATCGGTGGCTGCCAATTCTGGAACCGACCGAACCCGAACGGGATTCAGGAAGCCATCGACGACTACTACGGCGACGAATCGTGGGGCGTCCAAGGATACTGGGCGTTGACCGGACTCGAATTCCTCGCGTACTATCTCGGCGCGGAGCGCGTCGATCAGACCTCGCTCGCGGTGGACGAATCCTCCGACGGGAAGAACACGATGACTCCCATCGGGGACGTCTACCCGAACCCGTACCGCTACGGCTACTTCGTGGATTATCGCGACCCGGCGGGCGAAACGCCACAGCCGATCAAATACTACGTGATGGGCCGCGCCTCGTGGGAATGTCCGGACATCCAAAGCGACAAACGGACGGTGTACGGCTGTTCGGACGGCGACAGCAAGGGGATTTACAAGTTCGTCGCCGACGAGGAAATCGACGGCTACTGCGACCCGATGAACGTCGCGGGCACGCTGTACGCGCCGAAAGTGACCAACGCGGACGCCGCGAAGAAAAACCCTCCAGCCGACGTGAACCTCGAATTCGAATGGCTGGAACTGGGTCACGCCGCCAACTACGAAGTCGAAAAGTGGATCGCCGAGTACGACGACGTCACGCAGGTCGATTACCTCGAAACCCACGCCGACACCGACTGGGAGGACGACCTCGACGCGGCGCTCGAAGAGGCGGACAAAGCGGTCGTCGAGGACGGCAACCGGAACTACATCACGAACGAGGAGATCATCGAGTGGGCGAAACAGTACGAGAGCGATGGGCCGGACGGTGTTGACGACGACCTTCGAAAGGTTCCGTTCCTCGAAACCCGCGCCGCCGCCAAGGAAATCGGTGCGACGATCGAGTTCAACAAAGCCGAGGGTGTCGACAGCAAGGACGGCGCGAAACCCGGCGACTACGTCTACTTCGCCATTTCCGCGCTCAACGACGCGCTCGCGGACACGTTGGGCGATATCCGACTGGACCGCGTCGATGGCGGCGTCGTCTACCGCGCCGAACTCGAAGAGGACTACAACGTCTCGACGCTCGAACCCGTCATCGTCGGCCCGGACGCCAGCGACCCGGCGGACATCGCCGACGACGCCCTCATCAACGTGGACAACGTCAACGTGATGGACGACGGTCGCGTGCTCTGCTGTGAGGACGCGGATAAGTTCGGCCGATCGTACAGCAACGACTGTCTGTACGTCTACGAACCCGAGGAGTAAGGCGGGATCGTTTCCGCGTTTTACCCGATCAGTCGACCGTGTTCGACTTTCATACAACGGTCCTGGACGACGCGTTTTCCGGCGTCCTCCGCCCGTTTTGCCGCTTCGTCGTCACGGATTCCGAGTTGCAACCACACGGTGTCCACGTCGTCCCGTTCGAGGACTGCATCGACGATGTCCGGTACCTCTTCGCTCGGTCGGAACACGTCCACGATGTCGATTTCCTCGTCCACGTCGGCGAGCGAGTCGGCCGCTTCACGGCCGAAAATCTCGTCCGCGAACGGGTTGACGGGAATCACGTCATAACCGTGATTCCGGAGGTATTTCGGTATCTCGTGGGCGTCCTTGCCGGGCGTCGAGGAACAGCCGACGACCGCAACGGTGTCGAGTTCGAGGACGTCTCGAAGTTCGTCATCTCGTTCGATTGGCATGGGGGAACCGACGTGACGGGCGCGCAAAAGGATTCGCTCTTCTATAGTCGCTGCCAGTCGGTCGTCGGACCGATGCCTTTTATTCGGACTTCCGATTCGTCGTCGTCCGCTTCACGGATCTCGATCTCGCCATCGAACAGTTGTCGAAGTGTGCTCAGCGTCTTCGCGTCGTGTGCCCACGAGTCGATGACGAACAGTCCGAGCGCTTCCGCACTCTGTACGCGGCCGGTAAAGACGTGCAAAAACCGAAAGACAGTCTGTAGATTCGAGTACATCAGTAGCGTCGAAAGCGAATCGAACGCGATTCGGTTCGACCGGACACCCGAATCGTAAAATCGCTGGAGGAACTCCGAGAGTTTGATTCCGATGCCCGTCATGTCCACGGGGGAGGATGCAAATTCGATGCCATCTAGAGGCCCCGGATTCATTCCTTGCTGCTTCGAAACGCAGTCTACGATACC
Source organism: Haladaptatus sp. (assembly GCF_049589095.1). Taxonomy (NCBI): domain Archaea; kingdom Methanobacteriati; phylum Methanobacteriota; class Halobacteria; order Halobacteriales; family Haladaptataceae; genus Haladaptatus; species Haladaptatus sp. Next base: position 16,319 of record NZ_JBAWAC010000233.1, read on the forward strand.
GATCGGAGAGTCACCATCGGTGCGACGCGATTCGTACTCCGATAGCACCTGCTTGCCGGTGCTCTTCGTCGTCACGATGATCGTGCCACTGTCATCTCCATGTGCGAGTACATCGAACGTGAGACGCCGCTTTCCGGTCATCGGTGGACCAGCAACGAGCAGGTTCGTCCCCGGACTGACCTCCATTCCCGAGAACGTCTCTCCTAAATTGTACATGATGGTTCCTCAGTGTACAGGGTCACACCCATTGGACTGACAGCGAACGGCAGAGGAGGCAAACGGGTGCCGGTTTTCTCCCCCGGTTTCATCTGGAATTAATATATTGGGTTCTACTTATATTCTTTTTGATTGCTATCTGAGGCGGTAGGAACGCTCAAAAGAGAACGGCAATTCGGCCGACGACGAACGCAACCGCGGCGAGAAACATCCCGTACTTCAAGTGATTTTGCCCGGCTGTCGGATCTCCGAAACTTTCGGCGGCCGCATAGAGCATGACCGCATCGGCCGGGAGGACGACGGCGAGATACGGAAGCCCGAACACCCCCCACAGGTACGGAAGTGGACTGGCGAGCACGGCGACGACGAGCAATATCGTTCCGAAGATCGTCGCGGATCGCGCGCCGATGGCTAGCGGAAGCGTGTTCAACCCTTCTTCACGGTCGCCGTCCATGTCCTCCACGTCTTTGATGATTTCGCGCGTGAACGTCGAGAGCGCGGCGAGCAGGAAGAGGATGGCCGCGGTCCGGATTCCATCCACCGGAATCGCGGTGCTCCCGGCGTCGGCCGCGACTGCGGCGCTCCCGAAGAGAAACGTACTGCCGCCGAGATAGGCGACGACCGCGTTTCCGACGCCCGGCAACCCCTTGAACAGTTTCGTGTACGCGACGAGCGCGATGAGGTTCAGCGCCGCGATTGCGATGGCGAACACCGGGAGCAAGAGCGCCGCGGCGACGGCCCCAACGAACAGGACGATGCTGAAGAGCAGCGTTCCTTTCGGGGACACCGCCCCCCGTGGAATCGGTCGGTCCGGCGCGTTGATGCGGTCGATATCCCGGTCGAAGTAGTCGTTAATGGCGTTGCCCGCGCCGGTCGCCAACCACGTCGCTACCACGGCCGCGACCACCTGCACCGGCTGTGAATCGGTGAACACGCCGCCCGCCACGAACGCCCCGATGAACGTGAGCATTCCCGCGGCGAACGTGTTGCCCGGACGTGTGAGTTCGAACAGTCCCTTCGCACGTCCGTCTGTACTCATACGGCGACGTACTCGGGCGACGCGGTATAAATGGTCGGAATGTGATTTCCACGAGACGAAACCACGACGTTTAAAAAGTAGGGGGCAGTACGATTGAGTGCGGGCGCTTAGCTCAGTCTGGACAGAGTGCTTGGCTTCGGACCAAGTTGCCGCGGGTTCAAATCCTGCAGCGCCCATCATTCTGCGAGGAACGAACGTGGCGAGCGAATGATGTCGCGCGAAGGGTATGAATCAGGGAGTGGAGCGAAGCGGAACGACCGTGGTTCAAATCCTGCAGCGCTCAAAGATTTTGGATCGATAACCGCCCGACTGCGCGGGATCGAACGACTGAGTGGTTTCCACCGAGATTCGTGACCCGATCAGTAGCGAGACGCCTCGTCGAGCGAGAAGTATGGGTTCGGTAGAAGGCACGGTTCGTTCTTGTGAATCCGGTGTGTCCCCTCTGCGGAACTACCCAATTGGTCGAGTAAATACCGAACTCTTCCATTTCTGGATGTTTGTATAACTATATCCGAGATTAAAAAAACGAATGCGGAAGTCTTATTCGTGTGTTGTGTCTGTGTTTAGTTGTAATGGCAAACGGTAAAGTTGATTTCTTCAACGACACTGGCGGCTACGGTTTCATCTCGACTGACGACTCCGACGACGACGTGTTCTTCCACATGGAGGACGTTGGCGGCGAAGACCTGGCGGAAGGGACCGAGATCGACTTCGACATCGAACAGGCCCCCAAGGGGCCACGCGCGACGAACGTCGTCCGCAACAACTAACGTTTCGTACCGTCGCCACACGGCGATACGACGTAACTTCATTTTCCCAGTCGAACTTTTCGGAGAGAACTATCGCTGTTTGACGAGGCGGTACGGGAGAATGTCTCGTTTGGGATATCCCTATTCCTCGAAAGAACCTATGTGGCGATATGGATGAGTACGAGGCCACCTTTGAGATCACGTCGAAGGATGATGCACATGCCGTTGAAAGATTGCTAAATCGATTGTACGACTCGCTCCGAGAGGAGTCACGGACGATCCGTGCCGGAACGGATGATTCAACGGAGATGTTAGAGCGCTTCGAGAGCCTCCGCAATACCGCCCAACGACAGAGACCTGGGAAGCTCAAGGTAGTGTTTGAACAGAGAGATGAACCCTTCGAGGAGAAGCAGTAATCGATACAGAACGGAGCAGGCAGCTACCGGAATCAGACGAATTCCAAGAGATGGTTACTCGATAGGTCCAACGGTCCAGACATTTGAATCCTAGTTCCCGGTTGATGGCGACTCCGCTCATGGGAATCGGGCATGGTTCGTCGCGTTCACGCCACGGAGAAATCACCGTCTCCCGAATCAGTGTACTCGCTACGTCCAACTGTGGAAAACTCCCGAGACCACCATGGTTGCCCCGATGACGAAGTAGATGGCTTCGATCGTGGTCCACGAGGGTTGATCGAAGAGGCGAACCTCGATGACGATTCAGGTCATCGAGAGTCCACCGGCGACCACCGAGAGAAGCGCACCACCCGACGGGTTCGTCACCATCGCATAGATTGCGATTGCTGCACACCCCCCACGAGCCATAGAGCACGCCGGGAGCGAAAATAAGCGTCGGACGGCATTTCCCCCGAGCACCACTCTGTTGTCGTACTCCGGCTTGCTGAGTGCACGCACCCACGCGAATCAATCAATATGCCGACAGTAAGACGGTCGAATTCAGCGGTCCCATCCGAAAGCTCGCTTTGCTCGGTGGTCAATCGATGCCTGTAACTCCCGTTCGCCCCGGAACGGATCGATTCTCGCGGCTCTCTCCGTGGATACGCAACGAAACACGGAGGGACGTTTCAGGGACGAAGTAACTCCGACGGATAGTCACGAACGTATGGTAAAATCCCGTTCAGGTATTCAAAAAGACAGTTATGGGGGGGCATAATAATATGAATACCTAGCGAAGCCCGTGGCGTGAGCGTTACATCCTCCGTCGCAGTCATCGATATCGGGAGCACGCGGATTCGGTACGGACCCGCCACGCGTGAAGGTCCCGTAACGGTCGAGACCGAACCGACGGACCCGAATCGGTTGACGGCGCAACTCGTCGATATCGTCGGTCGTCTTCGCACGCAGTCGCCCGGAACGATCCGGCACGTCTCCGTTTCGACGACCGGGCTCGTCGACGCCGAGCGGGGCGTCATCGACGAGTTCGATACGGCGGACGGCGAGACGATTCACGACATTCCGGTCGCCGCCGCGATGAAGGACGCCTTCGGTCTTCCGACGGCCGTCGAAAACGACTGCACGGCGGCTGCGATCGGGGAGGACACCTTCGGGTCGGGGTTCCGATCCGATACCGTCGTCCACGTCACGTTCGGAACGGGGATCGGTGCGGGCGTCGTCATCGACGGCACGCCAGTTCGGGGGGAGGAGGGCTACGCTGCGGAAGTCGGGCTCGTTCCCATCGTCGCGGATGGCGATTTATCGAGCACCGGCGTTCGGGGCGCGTGGGAGGCCTACTGCTCGGGTCGCGGAATTCCGCAGTTCGCTCGTCACCTTCTGGCGACGGACGATCGGCCTTCGGTACTTCGCTCGATAGACGAGGTTTCCGCCCCCGACGTGTTCGCGGCGGCCGACGACGGTGACGAGTTCGCAGGGGACGTTCTCGATCGCGTGGCGCGGTACAACGCCGCCGGAATCGGTGCGATCGCGAACACGTTCAACCCTGGGATCATCACGCTCGGAGGGTCAGTCGCGCTCAAAAACCCCGACTGGATCCTGGAAGGAATTCACCGCCATTTGAACGAGTACGTTCTCGCCGACCCGCCGGTCGTCCAACTCACGAGTTTGGGCGCGGACATCGAACTATACGGCGGGGCGGCGACGTTCTTCGGTGCGAACGAGAGCGCACCCGTGGCGGAGCAGGTCGGCGACTGAAACCACGAAATCTGCCGCTTGTGAACCCTTCTCGCGTTGCTCTCGGTCGGTTTTACTGAACAAGTGGCTGATTCTCCGCTGAACGGGAGGTGTAAACACGGATTGCATCGTTGCGGTGTGCTCATATCAGTTATTCTCCAAGAAGGGAGCACATAACAATACTCGATACGGTCATTGGATGAACTGCGAGCGTTGGAACGGTGCTTCCCTGATGCTCTCCCGCCCAACGCTTGAGCACAGCCAATCAATCACACGTCGTGCCGACGTCATACTGCCGTTCGCGTGGTCGTCCCCGCTTTGCCGGTACGACCACATCATCCGCTCTCGTCGTGATTCGAGCCGGGAACGGGTTGCTTGTTGGTAGGAGCACCATCGATGCAATGTCGATGGCGGCCACTTCGTGGCCCCGGTGGTTCGATTCCACCCCCGTTCGTAGCAGTACCGTTTTCGTATGTCCGGTCGGTTCGAGGTTCTCGTTCACCGTCACGTTGAATATCCCATCCCCTATCCGACAGTATACTTTACTCCATTCAACTATTGTATTTCAAATCTAGAAATTCTCTATGAATTGCAAATTTATATCATGTAGACTACCGTACATGCGTTAGTGATAGAGACGGGGAAGTGGTGTGTTCACCACTTCAGGGTTGACACGAAACCTGGGGCGGTTCGTCCACGAAGGAAATTATCGATGACGATTCGATAGATATCGTCCCATTTGGCAACTCGTCGCCACATCGCAGCCAAAGATAGATACGTTGAATCGCGGTTTCAGTGCCGTCCATTTCGGTTTCAAGTGGACGATTAATCCAGGAAAAGGATGAGAATGCAACGAAGACAATTCATGAAAGGAGTGGGCGCAAGTACTGTGGGTATCTCCGCTATCGGAACCGCCGTCGCGTGCAAACACGATCACAAACGGAACAGACGGAAAAACAAGATACAAGGACGGAGGCACAACACGCAGCCGAATACCGCAATTTTTGGGGATTCATGGCATGCGGTTGATTCCTTCTACGGTAAGAAAGATTACGCAGTGACGGGCGAACTGAAATGGACTGGCAACTTCACTGCCGAGGTATTTGTCACGGCGACGTTCTACGACGGCCGTGGAGGGGTTCTTTCCTCGGATGGCATCGATTCGTTAACCCTTGCACCGAACGAGACTGGTGGGTTCCAAATCGATTATCTGAACGCACATCCGAAACGCGTCGCCGACTACCAACTCGCAACAGAAGTATATAGAAAATAAATGAGGCACGACGAGTGGTTCTAAAAATGGTTGTATGGCGGCTTTCGTAGCACCTCTTGACGTTTGCTGGGAAGGGGGAGAACGCTCGATCGGATGTGCACGTCGCGATGATCGGATCGCCGATGGCAGACAAACGTAGTATCGATTACCCTCCACGGAGGTCGAGGACGATACTGGTACTTACTCGCGCCGCTCCCTACCCATGGTGTGGAACTCGTCGTTGGGTCGCCAGTCGGCGAACAGCGCCATTCGATTCGAGAGGTTGAAAAAGCTCGTCACGCTCCCGATGTCCCAGACTTCCTCGTCGCTGTAGCCGACGTCGCGCAGTCGTTGGAGGTCGTCCTCCGAGACCTCCGTCGGGCGTTCGGTGAGTTTCACGGCCACGTCGAGCATGGCCATCCGTTTCTCGCTCACGTCCGCCTGTCGGTAGTTCGCCACCAACTGGTCGGCGAGTTGCGGATGTTTCGCGTAGATGCGAACGAGCGCACCGTGGGCGACGTTGCAGTAATAACAGTGATTGACGCCCGAGACGGCGACGACGATCATCTCGACTTCCTCACGGTCGAGCGACGTGTCGTCCACGAGCGCGTCGTGGAAGGCCATGAACGCACGGAAGTGCGAGGGCTTGTACGCGAGCGCCGCGAACACGTTCGGCGTGAACCCCGCGCGTTCGGTCTCCTCGTCGATACGTTCCCGGAGGTCGTCGGGGATTTCGTCGCACTCGGGAACCGGAAATCGTCTCTGTGCCTCGTCATCGAGCGTTGGCTCTGGCATGATACTCGGTTCGCCGTGCGTCATCTTAACACGGTTGTCCGAAGTGAAAGTAAAAATCACCGCACGAGACGATGAGGCTGTTCCGGCGATTCAACAATCCCGTTCGGAACCGTCGTCGCTCGACGCCCCACCGTTCTCGGATTCAGTATCGGTCGACCCGCTGTCGTCGGTCGTTCCGTCGACCGAATCGTCCGATCCATCCTCGGTTTCGGTGGTGGTCGTCTCGTCGCTACCGTCGCCCCCACCGGACTCGCTTCCGTCAGTGGTTGTCGTGTCGGAAACGGAACTGGCGGTTCCCTTGGCGACGACGGTCGATTCGTCCGGCGTGAGCAGGGCGACGACGTCCTCGCCGTCGTTGTTGAGGACCTCACCCTCGTAATCGAACTTCACGTCCGCTTCCGGGACCCGTTTCGCACCGGTCGCGACGATGAACGACTGGCCGTTGCCGATGACCGTGTCGTCCGGCAGCGTCCTTCGCTGGTCCGTGTCCGGGTTGCCGTACTCGAACGCAACGACGTAACCGGAGACGTCCACGTCGTCCATGGACGTGTTCTCGAACACGACGAACTCCTCCTCGGACGCGACTTGTGTGAGTTCGATGGGGAGTCCGTTCTTTCCGATAACCTGCGTTGCACCGGCGCTGACGGCGGCGAGCGTTGCGACTGCGCCCAGTACGTTGCGTCGTGTTGTAGGCATGTGCAAACGGACGAACACGTTCAACTAACTAAAAATGCATCTAAACTATACAGTCCTGTCTGTTGACTTATCGTAGCAGTTCGGTTATTAGTTAGATATATGACATATATACACGTTCAGTGGCGGATCCCGGGCACGATCCCGGTCGCCGGAAACGTAACGCATCGGGACGACGATTGATCGGACGAACATGACGAGCGCCAACGAACACGAAGATCGCGTTCACCGCCTCTACGAGGGAGTATGGAACGGGGAGAATCCCGACATCGCAACGAAACTCGTCCATCCCGAGTACGTCATTCACGACCGCGATCTCGCGGAGGAACTGCGTGGCCCGGAGTTGTACACGGCGCTTGCGGATTCGACCCGCGAGATCTTCCCGGACATGTCGTTCACCGTCGAGGATTCGTTCGCGGTCGAGGACAAGGTCGCCGTTCGCTGGACGATGGTCGGCACACAGGACGGGGCGATGGTCGGTATCGAGCCAACAGGGACGGAGGTGACGCTCCGCGCCATCGAGATCGATCGGTTCGAGGACGGGCGTCTCATCGAAACGTGGACACAGAGCGACATGCTCTCGCTCATGGAGCAACTCGACGCGGTGTGACCGTCCGGTAATTGACCGACCTCGTCGAGAAATATTTCACAACCCGTCAGTCGAGATGCCGTCGTCCTCGTGGAGTTTGACGAAGTCGAACGTGTGAACGTCCGTGGACCGAATCGTGTAGGAGTTTTCGTAGACGTCGATGACATCGAACCGCTCGCCCGTAACCCGGACTTCTGCCCTATCGTCCAACTGTACGCGGTTGAAATCCGTTCGGGATGTCCACGTGTTCAGACAGCCAGTGCCTTCTTCGCTGCTGTCGAAATCCGTCCCACAGACGCCGAGGAGGTACTTGACGGTGAATCGAGCGGACAATTTGTGATGGCGGTCTTCACTCACGACGATATCGTCGGGAGAGCGAACGCTCCCCCCGACGAAGTCGGGGTCGTATCTGCCGAAAATCCTTCCATCGCCGTGGTCAAATCCGATCCAGAGTGGCTCGTCCTTGTACAGTTGGCCGTTGTACTGCCATTCGAGGGAGATTGCCTTGAGTTGGAGTTCGCCCGTCTTCGCGAGCCCGACCTTGGAGAGGCAACTCCCGAGGCTTCCGGTCGTGAACGCGACCCCCGAAGCGGCGAGGAGTTGTCGTCTGGAAGCCATAGCGAAGCGGTTGCGTTCGGATAGCATAAGCTTTCACGGTGCTGATCGGGTACTGAACGGTATTCCGAAAATAGAACTCACCGACAGTCGACCGGACGTTACTGGAGGACCCGACTCGCCGTTCACTCCTCGTTTCGACTACGGAACAGGTAGAGACCCGTCCCGAGAATGCCGGAGAGGGCAGTCATCACGCCCAACCCGTCCTGTCCGACGGGCGAACTAGTCTGTGTTCCTGGCCCACTGGCGGCGGTTTGGTTGACTGAGTCGTTCCCCGCCGATTTCTCGGTGGTTTCCGACGCCGTGTTCGTGTTCGTAGTCGTGGTCGTGCCTGTCGCGGTGTCGGTGGACGTGGTCGTCGTGGACTTCGTCGTCGTCGTTCCCGTCCCGCTCCCTCCCCCGGACCCGCCGCACTGTCCGGCGTGGATGACGACCGGTTTCGTCATGTTCAGCGACGCCCACCGACTCCCCTCCGAATCGGCGGCGAGCGCCCTCCAGTTCTCGACTTTTCCGGCGTAGTCCCGCTCCAAGTGCTGTCCGTACAACCGCGCCGCCTCGTTGAACGCGGGGTGTATCGTCACGCTATCGTCGGGGGTCAGCCCGCGGAACGCACCGCCGTCGGCACCGCCGCCGTGTTTCGCATCGCTCGCCCACGTCCAATCGACGTCCCACTCGTCGTCCGTCTTCTGGAACGTATCGTAGTTGGTCGACGCGTTGTACTGATCGTCGGCCACCGCCCATTCGCCGTCGTCCGGAAGGCCGGAGATGTGGAACGTCACCGATCCGCCGCCGTCGCTCCCGCGCTTGCCGTGCATGAAGACGAGGCTCGTCCCCTTCGGCCCGCGGTAGAGGTAGAGTTCGCTGGTTTCGGCCCGTTCGAGCGCACTCGCCGGGCCGTAGGAACTGTACCAACCCTTCGGATCGGTGTCCGACGAACGGTAGTTGTAGAACTTCTCGACGGGCAAATCGGAGGTGATGACGGCGAGCGGAACGCAGGTATCGCCCTGTTGAAGGACGTACTTCGAATCCGTGACGTGTCCCGTCTGAATGAGGTTGTCGCCAGCGCCGTCGGCGCTGGCGGTTGCGACGCCTCCGACGCCGACTCCGACGGCGATTCCCGCGGCCGTGCGGAGGAAGGTCCGGCGGTTCAGGGATGTCCGTCGAGTTCGGCTCATTCCGAGACCACCTTGAGCGCGGAGGGAAGCCGCCGGTACACGCCGGTCACGGCCTGCATCCGGGTCGATTTTCGCTGGACGGTGTGATAGGCGACGGGTTCCGGCCCGAACTTCGATTTGTATCGGCAGAGGCGGGGTAGGTTGGCTCCCACGAGGTCGTATCGGGTCAGGCCGCGCTCCTGTGCCTCCTGAATGATGTGCCAGTCCAGCAGGTCGTTGATGGGGAACTCGACGTCGGATTTCGCGCCACCCTGCCACCGATAGATGGTGTCGTCGGTTTCGAGCGTGACCATGCCGCCCAGGATCTCGCCGTCGCGTTCGCAGACGTACGGCCTGACACAGCCATCGGGGAGTCGCTCGTACAGTTCGGTGACGAACTCGGGGTCGATCCGGTACTCCTTCCCCTGTGCCGCGTGACGGTCCTGAATCTGGGAGATGACCGCTTCGATTCCCGCCACGCCCGCCTCCCGAATCGTACAGCCGTCGTCGCGGTTCCGGACGTTGCTCCGGGCGTCACGGCTGAACTGCATGAGTAGGTCCTCGCCCGTCAGATCGAGGATGTAGGTGTAGGAGGGGGACACGTCGAAACCGTTCCAGGAGAACGGGCGGAGGTCGGTGTACTCGTCCACGGTTCGGACGTCCACGTACGCCGGGTCGATTTCCGCCTCGATCCATTCGATCGCGCCGTCGATGAACTCCCGGTGTCGCCGTTCGGCCTTCCGCTGTTTCAGCTTCGCGAAGTTGAGCAGCGTCGGACCGAGGTAGTACACTTCGAGGTGCGGTGGCGGCGAGTACACCATCCGAAACGGTCCTTTCGTCGTCACGAAAATCGGGAACAGTCCGACCGGCTCCTGCCCTTTGTATCCGACGAGAAATCGAACCTCGGTGTTCGACGTTTCCGCGAGGTGCGTGAGCGCCTCGCGGCGATGAAACGGGGTCGCCCCGTCCGAGCGTTCCACGAGGTTGTTCCATCGTTCGAGCGTGCTATCGTCCGCTTCCTGAATTTCTATCGTCATTTGTCTCACTCCAGATATCCGAGTGCCGCGAGTCGGTTCGCCATCCGGTCGTCGGATGCGGTCTGTTCGTCGGGGTCCGTCCGTCCGCTACCCATCGTCTCACCCGTTTCCCGTCGCGTCGAGTACCCTTCCTCGCCGACCGATTCGACGGACGAGAGAACGTCGCCGTCCATTTCGGTGCTCTTCGGTATCCCGAACAGCGCGAGCACCGTCGGCGTCACGTCGAAGAGGTGTGCGTCGGAAATCCCTCCACTGACGCCGTCGCCAGCCATCGCAACGATGCCGTTTCGCTTGTGGTTCCACGGTTGGCCGGGTTCGGCGAACTCGTGGCCCGAAAGCTCCGCCGAGAGGAAGTTGTCGAAGTCGGCGGGAACCGAGACGATGTCCACCGCCCGTTCGGCTTCCGGGCCGTCGAAGTACTCCTCCCGCCGAGCCACGTCCTCGAACACCGGCGTCCCGTCGGGTGCTTCGACGTCGGCGAGCAGGTCGATGAGTTCCGACCGGAGCGACTCGTATCGCTCCGGTGGAACGACACCGTGGGGGTCGCGTCCCGCCAAGTTGATGCGGACGCCACATTCGATCCTGGCCCGCATGTACGCCTGTGAGGCGGGGAAATCCACTTGCCGACTGCTCGCCCGAACGACCCCCGACGGGACGAGTTCGGACGCGACCCCGCGAAGTCCGACCGTGTCCAACAGCTTTCCAGCCCGATGGGTCGTGAGACCGACTTTCGCCGCGACGGCGGTCAGTCGTTGGAGTGGGTCATTCGTTCGTTGGAGCAGGCCGCGGCGGTCCTCCGGAC
>NZ_JBAWAC010000234.1:0-14415 GCF_049589095.1 Haladaptatus sp.
CAGCGGAACGACGGTGTATGTTCCATGCCACTCAATGTCCCGGCTATGGCAGATTCCGCGGAGCGCAACCACTCCCCTCGGAGCGCAACCGCCCTCCTCGAAGACAGACTTGGTCCAGTCACCACCGAGTCGGTGTCCTGCATCGACGTTGGAATCGTTTCCCACTGACGTTGGAATCGTTCCTCTTCCATCGGTGTTGGAACTTCTCTTTCACCTGCATCCTCACTTTTCGACAATCGTCTCTTTTCAACGGCTAGCGGATCGATGTCCCACCGCTCTCGTAGCACGACGAACAGCGGAACGACGGGGTCCAATCGAATGGATAGGGACGACGAATCCGAACTATTTCCTGTAATTCGGTATCAAAAAACAGCGGAACGATGGGGTGAGAGAACAAAATCCTGACACGAGCCCCATTAAATCGTCAATTTCGGAACTGAGGGTGACAAAAGACAACGGAACGACGGGGTAGCTGTACAGCAACGTTCGGTGGAGAACTGACCACGACCGAACGGTCAATCGGAGCATCGGTGTGGAATGAACAGCGGAACGATGGGGTTTGGTGAGATGAGAATCCGTATTGATCACGTCCAAGGTAGACGTTACGTCCAACGACGAATCTACACCCTTCGTCAACGACAATACCACATCTCCGCTAACAGATGAGCCGAACCGACCGAACCGATCAGTTGCGGCACCGGACCCTTCGGTGCCGAACTCGACTGGTTTCTCTCTTTACATTGTTCTACTAATATGGCTCATTTCTGGAACACGGGAACAAACAGCGGAACGACGGTGGGGGTCAAAACACCGATTTTGCCCACCAAAAGACAGCGGAACGACGGGGTTGCCCGTCTCTTCGATTCGGAGCGGCGTCCTCCCTATAATCACAGAAAAAAGCGGAACGACGCGTAAAAAACCAGTTTTGAATTTCGGCCTGTTCCGCGGAACGGAGGGAATATCCCGATTTTCGTGCCCGTCAGACACAGCGGAACGACGGGGTTCCCTGATGGCGTTCCTGTGTCAAAACAGCCATAGCTACGCTCCGATGAGACGTTACTACCGTCCGGAACGACGACCGTTGGAAAATCAACGAAATCCGATTTAGCGGCAGATTCTCTTCCGTCGAATTTAGAGGATGATGCTCTTGTGTCGGACCATCTCTTTGATCGTCAGGTTGAGACCCTGCCGACCGATTCCCGAACCCTTGTTCCCGCCGAACGGGATGTCACCGAGTCCGTGGCTAGGCGCGCCATTGATCCGGACTGCCCCGGCGTCGAGTTTGTCGGCCATCCGTCGTGCACGGTCGTAGTCGTCCGTGAACACGGCCGCGTCCAATGCGAGGTCACCGCCGTTCGAGATTTCGATGGCGTCCTCCTCGGTCTCGAACGTCGTGACCGCAGCGACGGGACCGAACTGTTCCTCGTGGATGATTCGAGCGTCGTGCGGGACGTTCGCCAACAGCGTCGGTTCGAAGAACTGCCCGTCCCGGCTACCGCCGCGAACCACGTCGGCACCCTTCTCGACGGCATCTTCGACGAGTTCTTCCACCCATTCGGCTTGACTCTCGCTGATAAGTGGTCCCATCTGGGTGTCCTCGTCGAAGAGGTCGCCGACGGTCCACTCATCCATCGCGGCGTCGATCCGGTCGACGACGTCGTCGTGGATGCTCTCGTGCGCGAGCACTCGGCTAACGGCCGAACAGCGCTGTCCGGCATACTTCAGCGATCCTTTCGCACAGGCACCAGCGACTTCCGAGAGGTCCGCGTCCGGGAAGATGACGGCAGGCGCGTTGCCGCCGAGTTCCATGTGCAGGTTGACCATCCCGCTCTTGCGTGCGACGTGTTTTCCGGCCGCGCTGCTGCCGGTCATCGTGATCATGTTGATACGGTTGTCGCCGACGAGAAGGTCGCCGATCTCGCTCCCGCGGCCCGGCGTGAAGTTGAACGCGCCCTTGGGAAGGTCGAGGTCGGAGATCACGTCGGCCAGAATCGCCGCACTGACCGGCGTCTTGCTGGCCGGTTTGAGGATGACGCAGTTACCCGCCGCGAGCGCCGGTGCGACTTCCAGCGCGGTCGTCGCAAGGGGGTAGTTGTACGGCGTAATCGCCAGAATCGTTCCGACCGGTTCCGGCTTGAGGATTGCTTCCCAGCCTTCGTGGCCGCCGGTCGTCCCTTGGCGGAACTCTCCCTGCAGGTCGTGGGCCTCTTCCGCCGCACGGCGGAAGCGCTCGGCCGCGCTCTCGACTTCGCCGCGAGCGCTCGAAATCGGCTTACCGGCTTCGCGCACGATCACTTCGGCCAGTTCCTCCTTTCGTTCGAGGAGCCCGTCCGCGATTTCCTCCATCCACTCGGCGCGCTGTGGAATGGTGGTTTCGCGCATTTCGGCCTCTGCCCGTTCCGTGGCAGCGAGCGCTTTGTCGGCCTGCTCGGCGTCCGCTGCGGCGACTTCCGCGAAGACGCCACCGTCCGCGAGGTCGGTAACGTCGAGCGTGCCGTCGGCGTCTAGCCACTCTCCATCGATGTAGAGTTGCTCCCGTCGATGAATCGGTTTCTGTGACATGGTTACACCTTGGGACTCAGTAGGTAAATTATTTACTCACAACCGGATTAACACCGGAAGTTTGCTTTTATCGATTCGACAACGGAACGCTACCCCAGAAATACGACAAACGACTCGTTTTGGATCGGTTCGGAGCTGTTTTCAGAACACCGACCATTTGTTCGAAACCCGCTCTCGAACCGAGTGGGCGATGCATGCGGCCGAAATCGAATTCGTTTCGATGGTGACGAAAACTGAACAGTTGTCAACCTAGATCGCGTGTCAAAATCGATATCAGATGGAAGGTTCAACATGATAATCCGTTGTTATCCACATGACGATTTCGTTGTTAGATTGATGACTCGTCACTCGAACCAGCTACCAACTATCGTCCAAGTTGGCACGGGTTTGGAGAGGTATAGAAACGGTGAGGGGGAGAGGGATGGAAACGGTGAGGGTAGTAAGTACTGTGGGGGAACGTCGGTCATCTGCCGCCGGAATACCGAGCAGAGACCGAACGAGAAACGGCCGCCTCAGAGCGATAGCCACTCGGTCGTCACGTTCCGTTGGACCAAATGCCATCGTTGTTCCACGTCGCTGCCGATCATTCGAAGTTCGATGGCGGCGTCGAAAACGGGAAGTAGGGTGCGGACGGCCCTCGAATCCATCTCCGCCGGGAGGTGGAAGTGCCCCATTCCGTCGACGGTTTTGATGCGGCCGGTCAACACGTGGAGAAACCGAAAGAGGGACTCGTGGTCGTGCGTCTCGACCAACGGCGTAAGCGAGTCGAGACAGACGCGGAGTTCCCCCGACGAGAGTGCCCCGCTCTCACGTTCGAACTCGTCTATCGCGTTCGAAATTTCGATGCCGAGTTCGGCGAGGCCATCGGTTTCGAGCACGGTTCTGTCGGGAAGGCTCTCTGTGCTCGATGTCGTCGAGGTGCTTCGAACGGCGGTCGGTTGTTCGATGATCTTCACGTCGCTGGCGTTCGCGTTGGTGTCACCCTTCGGCGTCGTGGCGTCGTCGCTCGGCGTGTGTATCTGGGAGGATTTTCCGGCCGTTCGAACGAACACCCGTCGCCGTGGCTCGGCCGTGGCATCTCCGAGAAGACGGTCGCACGCCCGGTGCATGGCGGGTTTCGGACCAACGAGCAAGAGACCACATCCCCTGCGCTTGAGCCGCTCCAGCTCCCGAGTAAAGGTTACAGCAGTTTCCCCTGTCTCGGCACTGTTTTCGCCACGCTCGTCCATTGTTCCGGACACAATACCTAAAGTATGATAAGTTTTCGGATTACGGCGGGAGGAAGAGTCGGCAAATCCGGCGGCGTCTGTAGCTGTTTAAAGCATCCAATCCCTATCGAAAACCGATGACCGACGACCTGTTCAGTAGCGTCACGTTTCGAGAATCGACGGCGCGAAACCGTGTGATGGTGTCGCCGATGTGTCAGTACTCCTGTGCCAGTGACGGGATGGCTACCGACTGGCATCACGTGCACCTCGGAAGCCGCGCCACGGGTGGTGCTGGCATCGTTATGACCGAAGCGACCGCCGTCGAATCGCGCGGTCGTATCTCGCCGGACGACCTCGGCATCTGGAGCGACGAACACGCCGATGCGCTCGCCCCGATTGCCGAATTCATCCGCGACCGTGGTGCGCTTCCGGCGATTCAACTCGCCCACGCGGGCCGCAAAGCGAGCAAGACCAGCCCGTGGGATGGCAACCAACCCCTCCAACCCGACGACGATGGATGGGAAACCATCGCGCCGAGTGCCGAACCGTGGCCGTACGACGACACGCCGCCGGAACTGCGCGAGATGACGACTGACGACATCGCAACCGTCGTCGATTCGTTCGCGGCGGCGGCCGAGCGAGCGCTCGACGCCGGATTCGAGATCGCGGAAGTTCACGCCGCGCACGGCTACCTCCTCCACGAGTTCCTCTCGCCGGTCACGAACCGCCGCGAGGACGAGTACGGCGGCAGTCTGGAGAACCGAACCCGAATCGTTCGGGAAGTCACGGAAGCGGTCCGCGAGGTGTGGCCCGACGACAAACCCGTCTTCGTTCGCATCTCCGCGACCGACTGGCTGCCGGACCGGGAATCGTGGACCATCGAGGATTCGGTCCACCTCTCCGAGGAACTCCACGACCTGGGTGCCGACCTCATCGACGTGAGCGCGGGTGGACTGCACCCCGACCAGCAGATACCGAATCCCGGCCCGAACTACCAGGTCCCGTTCGCCGAGCGAATCCGCGAGGATACCGACATCCCCGTCGGCGCTGTCGGCGGCATCACCGAACCAGCACAGGCGGACGCGCTCATCCGAAACGGTCGGGGCGACCTCGCGATCATCGGCCGCGAGCATCTCCGTGACCCGTACTTCACGCTCCACGCCGCGGCGGAACTCGACGCCGAAGACCGCGTCGAATGGCCCCGACAGTATCGCCGCGCTGTGTGAATTCCGGAACCACGCCGTTCGTCCAACGGACGATTTAAGCCGCCACTCGTCCATCGATTTGTATGGCATTCAGTCGCAGGAATTACGTCCCGTGGGGACGGAGGAACGTTCATGCCGACTGACGACACGACTGGTCCGGACGAGTCGGAGCCGTCGGTCGAACTTCGGGCCCCGCCAACCCTATTTTTTCTCGCCGAAAAGTACGTCGCCAACCCTGTCCTGCGGCGGTTGCTCCGTTCGAAGCTTCACTGGCTGGTGAGCGACCAGCTCATGCTCCTCTCCTACGTCGGTCGATATTCGGGGACCCGCTACACCACGCCCGTCGCCTACGACCGTCGCGGTGACACCCTCATCGCGACCACGCTTCGTCAGCAGAGCAACTGGTGGAAGAACTTTCGCAAGGAACATCCCGCGACCATCTGGCTTCGTGGGTATCGCCGAAAGGCGACCGGACTCGCCATCACCGACACGCGTGATATCGCCGAATTCGTCCGGAGCGCCCTCGTCCGCTACGGTATCGAGCGAGCGAAGTGGCTCGGATTGAAAATCACGGGCGACGAAACGCCGACCGTCGACGACCTCGCAACGGTCGCGGACGACCTCGTCGTCGTCCGCTTCTCGCTCGACGACTATCCGCCCGTCCGCACGACGCTTCACATCCGAGAAGAGGAGTCCTCGTCACGCTTCGGAATCGACTCCCCGTCTTAATCCACCTCGTAGCGACTGTCTTCCCGAATATTCTCTGGCATCGCATCGTCCCGACCGTTGTACTGGTCGCCGAAGGTCTCCACGATGTCGCGTTCGCTCCCCCATTCGACGTAGTAGTCGGTGAGGAGTCCCGCGACCGTCTCCCCGAGTTCGTCCAACTCCTCGTTGATGGCCGAGACGGTCGACCACGAATCCACCTCGGCGTATCGCTCCTTGTCCTCCCATTCGTCCGGGATTTCGGGCGTCTCGTACTCGACTTCCTCCCGTTCTGGGCTCCAGTAGAAATCGAACTCCTCGATGAACCCGAGGTCGAGCGCGATGCGGTAGGCGTCCGCCGAGAGCGCGGTTTCGTTCGCCCAGTCGCTGAACCCCTCCTCCCACGCGTTCTCCTCGTCGTCCAGATACGACTGCAAGTCGGCCCGTTTGTCCACGTCGGACTCGTACTGTTCGTCCCGTGCTTCCCGGTAGATGGTCGGTGCGGTGGGCGTCGGTACATCGAGGCTCATGATAGTAGAGAGGCTTCCCACGAGGATAAACTCTCACTCCTGCTCGAACGAATCGGAAGAATGAACGAGAAGTGCAACGACGCAAACTTGCTAACCCTACTCTACCAATAGCGATAGTTCGGAACCGATCGGTAGGAGTGACGAACTCACAATCGATATCATTCACTGCCACTGACGAGAATATGTGGTAGGATCACAGGTGGCTGTTAGTCCACGCTCGTCTCCGAGTGAGTCTCTGGTGGTGATTCTGCTGGGTCCGGCTTCTCATTTCTGATGCCGAGGACATGCTGGATCAAACTTCCATGGGCACGACGGAGTCGTTCTGAGAGCGCTTGATGGCTGATCCCGAATTCTTCAGCGAGGTCGTCTGCTGTGGCCTCGCGTGGTACTTCATAATAGCCCCGATCAGCAGCAAGCTGAATCGCGGTGCGTTGACAGTCAGTGAGTCCGAATCGGTTACTACCACGGTCGCCGAACTCCTGGATGTTCCTGACTTCGAAGTCGATACCCTGCTCTTTGCAGTACTCGTTGGTACTGGCGGCCGCTTCACGATCAGCGAAGATGAGTCGAAAGTTCCAGTGATCGGTTTGCCCAACCGCGGTCTGGATCGTCGCATTTTGATCGACTAGCACGCGAATCAGGTGGTCGATTCGGTCAGCCCAGTCGAATTTATACAGACAATCCGTCTCGAAGGTGGCGATTAGCTCGAAGCCATCGACACTGTCGTCGATGGCGAATGCCTCTTCGAGTCGTACACGATCGGTCGTTTCAATCCGCATGAACGGCATCAGACTGTCTTGATTGGTGGCGGCCACCTGTTCGACTTCAAATGTCACGTGCTCAAATTCACTGAGCGTGTATTCGAGGGCAAACTGTGCGGCTGGAACCGTTATTTCGACGATCGTGCCAGTCATCGTTCGAGGAGCACCTCCTGAATTACGACCTCGTCACTTTCACGAAAGGAAACACCCTTTTCGGACACATCAAACGAGACGAGGTTCGCATCGATTGACTTCGGCACGTGATGGTGGTACAGCGAGACATAAATCCGTTCACGTTCGGCTTGTACCTCCGTCGGTTCTCTTTCCGTTTTATATCGAACGGTTGCGTCGGCTACATCGCATAGACACACAGACCCAGGTTGTCTCCCTGCGAGCGTCTTCGATAACTGTTTTTCTGACTGGCCACCAACGTCACCAAGAATTCCGTAGAGGGCTTCCGGTTCATCGGGCATGAGAGAACAAAGACCAGAGAACGGGAAGTGTGCGTGGTGCGTATTTACGCCTGCTTTATATATCACGAGCTGTTTTCATCTTCCGGATGGCTTACTGTTAACACGTTCGTAATAATGTTCATATGAGCGCGACGTAACAACTTCGAACATGATTGTTGTGAAATACCCATCTCATCAGCTATTACGCCCATCGACACTGACCGTGGAATGTCGAAATAACCACGCTCTAATGCTGTGACTAAGGCATTCCGTTGTTTCGGAGAAAGCCCGTACTGGCCGCCACTCCTCGGCTCTGAGGGGTGGTACAGTCGGAGTAATTCGAAGGGAACGTTCCTCTCCCGGCAGAAGTCTTGGAACTCGGCAACGAGGTCTTCGGTATCGAATCGCATTCGAAGTTCCCAATTATCCGCGCGGCCAGTCGCTTCGAGGATGGTCGCTCCGATTTCGACGTACGCATAGACGATACTTTCGATATTTTGTGTCCATTCGGCCCGATAGAGCGTCCCATCCTCGTATTCATCGAGCTTCGTGACACGCTGGGTCGAGGGGTCGTTGTCGACTGCCGCTTCGAACTCGGTGTAATCGCCGCCCCGAACCCAGAAATACGGCATCACTCGGTCCGTGTCATGGGCTACGACGCGTTCGATTTCGACGGTCATCTCGGGTGTTTGTTCGAGGGTCTCTGAGAGCGCAAGAGCCTTGGCTGGTACTTTGAATTCAGCGATAACGCTCATAGCGAATGCTCGATTTAGGGATGGATAAGCGCAGTGGCGGCCCATACCTTAGGGACGATTCGGTGGCCCCGGATGCGGATGGTGACGGCTTAAACACCGTCTTTTCACTCGACTCAGTCGCCCCGAGTTCCGATCGACGATTCCCACTGTCGATAGCTCACCCATAACAGCCGACGCTCCGCACGTAGAACAAAATTGGAAGACTGCTGGAGACGGACTACTTCTGCTCGAATCGAATCGGGAGCGAATCGACGCCGTAGATGAACGAACTCCGCGTCGGTTCGAACGTCGTTTCGGGAATCGTGATGTTCGATACGCGCGAGAACAGTTCCGAGAGGGCGACTTTGGCTTCGAGTCGGGCGAGCGGCGCGCCGAGGCAGTAGTGCGTGCTGTAGCCGAAGCCGAGGTGCTGGTTCGGAACGCGGTCGGCGCGGAACTCGTCGGCGTCGTCGAACTTCCGTTCGTCGCGGTTGGCGGCGCCCATCCAGACGACGATTCGGTCGCCTTCCTCGATGGTTTCGCCCCCTATCGTCACGTCCTCCATTGCCACGCGGGTCATGGCCTGGACGGGCGAGCGGTAGCGAAGCACCTCCTCGATGGCGGTGGTGAGCGCCTTGTCGTCACCTGCCAACGAATCGAACGTGTCGTCCTCGTCGAAACACCGCATCGCGTTCGTGATGAGGTTCGTCGTCGTGATGTTCCCGGCGACGAGCAAAAGGATACACGTTCCGAGGATTTCGCGGTGCGAGAGCGGTTCCCCGTCGATTTCGGCGTTGACGAGCGTCGAAATGAGGTCGTCCTGTGGGTTCTCCCGTCGGTCCTCCATGAGTTGGACGAAGTAGAACGCCATCTCCTGGCGCATCTCGCCTTGGCGTTCGTAGAACTCCTCCATGTTCTCGTCCTCGCTCGCGGCGGAGACGATGGCGTCGGACCACGTTTTGAACTGGTCGCGGTCCTCGGCCGGAACGCCGAGCAGTTCGGCGATGACGATAACCGGTAGCGGATAGGCGAACTCCTCCACCAGATCGATCTCGTCGCCCTCCCCGAGAATTTCGTCCAGCAGTTCCGTGGTCAACTTGCGGATACGCGGTTCCAGTTCCCGAATCGAACGCGGGCTGAACTCGTCGTCCACGACGCCGCGGAGTTCGTCGTGTCGCGGCGGGTCCTGCAGGAGCATCGTGTCGAGCATGACACCTGCCTCTTCGCCCTCCGGTTCCTGAAAGCCGTCCGCGTTCCGCGGACTCACGGAAAAGCGCTCGTCGTCGGCGAGTATGGTCTTCACGTCGTCGTACCGGAACACGTCCCACACGTGCCGAACCGGGTCGTACCGAACCGGTTCCTGCTCGCGCATTTCCCGGTACCAGTCGAACGGTTCGAGCCACGCTTTCCGTTCGGATAGTTCGTCGGGAAATGCCTGCAAACCCTGCGGGTTGGAGGAACTCATCCCTAGTAATTGATGTACGTATCCGTATCAGTTTTTCCAAACTGTCTCTCTATCGGACATGAGTTCGGCCGCTCGCTTGGGAACCGCGACACCCGCATCCTCGACGGACCGAGCGACGTGAGTTGTGGGACGCTCGTCCCGATACGGATACGGTTCGCTACTCGCTGACGTAACTGGGGAGCGAATCGACGCCGTAAACGAGCGACTGCGGGGAGAGGTCCGAGAGGTCCGGTTCGATCACTTCGAACCGATCCAGGAGTCGCTCCAAAGCGATGTCCGCTTCCAATCGGGCCAACTGCGCCCCCAAACAGAAGTGAATCTCGCCGCCGAACGTCAGATGTGGGTTGGGATTCCGCTCGGGTCGGAACTCGTTCGGCGCGTCGAACTTGGACGGATCACGGTTTGCCGACCCGATCCGTGCGACGACCAACTCGTTTTCGTCGATTTGGTGTCCGCCGATTTCGACCGGCTCAGTCGTCACACGTCGGATCGCTTGGGCCGGTGAACGATAGCGGAGAACTTCCTCGATCAGCTTCGTGCGGTCGATTTCGCCCGCCCGGACCGCGTCGAACAGGTCGTGTTCTTCGAGACACCAGAGCGTGCTCGTGATGAGATTGACCGTCGTGACGTTACCGGCGACGAGGACCGTTATGCAAAACCTGACGACCTCCTCGTGATTCAACTCGTCGTTCGAAGCGGCGAGGGTGATCAGATCGTCTCCGTCCCCGTCGACGCGGTCCGGGATGAGTTCCGAGAAATAGTCGCTCATCTCGTGTTGGGCCTTTTTTGCCTCCTCCTCGTCCGTTATCGCCAGTTCGGTGGTCGCTATCGACCATTCACGGAACTGTTCGCGGTCCACTGCCGGGAGACCGAGTAAATCGGCGATGACGGTCACCGGGAACGGATGGGAAAACTCCTCGATGATGTCGACCGTCGTTCCGGTCTCGGCGGTATCCAGAATATCGTCGGCGATTCGCTCGAAGCGTTCTCGACCCTCCGCCAACGTCCCAGGGAGGAATCGATGGTTGGCGAAATTACGAAGGCGTTCGTGTTCCGGCGGATCGGTCCGGATCATCGACGGTGTCTCGGCTGTCGTGCCGAGCGGACTTCCATCCGTGAACCGAATGTCCGCACTGGCGATATCCGCGGTGAATCGTTCGTGGTCGCCGAGAACTTCGCTCACGTCATCGTAACCGAACACGTCCCATCTTCGTCGCTGCTCGTCGTACCGCACGGGCTGAGTGCTACGCATTTCCGCGTACCAGTCGAACGGTTCCAGTCGGGCTTGTTCGTCGGACAATGCTTCGGGTGGCGTACGGAAGGCCGTACCTCGATTGGAGGATCCCATGTACTGAACATTCAGTCAATTTGTTGTATCTCTTTCGAACTTGGAAAGGGGAAATTAAGAATTCCATTTATGATTGAAATTGGAACGATATCGCTAATACAGCGGTTATATCCGTCTATATGTCGTTTCATTGCTGTCGTTCATCGACAGTTGTTGGTGGTGAACGTCCGTAGTACGGGTCCTCCCCTGAGAAAGGCTTATGTTGTACTGAACGTTCATTCAGTATATGGAGCGAATGACGACACGGAAACGGCCGTGGCTCGCGGCGATGTTGTCCGTCCTCGCAACCGGCCTTGGACATCTCTATCTCCGTCGTTGGAAGCGTGCACTCGGATGGCTTGCAACGCTCTACGTCGTTGCTGTGCTGTTCGTCCCTTCCAGCGTGCTCGACACCCTCTTCACAGGTGGACCGGTCGACCTCCTCGCCGCCGCACCCGTTCTCCTTGTCAGCGGCCTTTGCGTCCTCGATGCCTACCTCCTCGCACACGTCCAGAACACGTTCGAGCGACTCGTGACGATAGAGGTCAGCCAACCGACCGAGAGCGACGCGGAAGCCGTTCGTTGCCCGAGTTGTGGCCGCGCTCTCGACGCCGACCTCGACTTCTGCCACTGGTGTACGACGCAACTCGACGGCGATGGCTCGGCAACCGACGGACCGCACGAAAACTAGTTGACACCGTTTATTCGTCGGCCAGAACGCACCGTTGAAGATAGCGGTCCGTTTCGTCCCGTATCGCTTCGAAGCGGTCGTCGTCGGTCGTCATCTGCTCGGTCATCGTGCCGACGATGATCGTCTGCAGCAGCGTCGCCGTCCGTCGGGAGTCCACGTCCCGAAAGACACCTTCATCGATACCCTTGCGGATGATCCGTGCGATCTGCTTCCGAATGAACTCGTCGCTGCGCGTGAAGTGCTCGCGGAACTCGGCGTCGTGTGCCCCTTGTGCGCGGAGTTCGACCATCGCTTGGGCGAACCCGTGGAAGTCGCTCGAACGGGGGTCGAAGAGCACTTGATCGAGGAGTTCGTCGAGATGGTCCGCGGCGCTCCCTCCTTCGGGGTACGGTATCTGGTCCTCGAACCGTTCCAGCATGAAATCGAGGAAATCCAACAGCAGGTCGTCTTTGCCGTCGTAGTGGTAGTAGAGAAGGGATTTCGATTTTCCGAACTCGTCGCTGATGTGCTGAATCGTGAGATCCTTGTACCCGTATTCACAGAGCGCGTGGAAGGTCGCTTTCATGATCTCCTCCCGCGTGCCGTCCGCCTCATCGAGAAACGAAGGGGTATCAGTCATTGATACTGTGTATTAGGGTACCAACAAACAGTTTTGTCGGTCCACCCCGCACCCGGCCGTCACCAGCGATTCCCGCCATCACGCGATCCTCCTTCGAATATTCGCCCACGATTTCTGGAGCGGGTACGGGTCCCCCGCGCCGTCGTAATCGTTTCCAACTACCGGTCCAAAATGACACAGTAATCGACTTGAAACCGAATTTGGGTCCGATCTGTATCCATTTATGCCCGATTTTCCGCACAGTCGTGTGCGATCTCGGACAATCGCTTTAGGGTACCCGGCCATCGATGAAATCGGAGGCACACCCGAAACGATGGTCGAAAACGTGCGTCGACGTGGCCCACACGCTACCCATGCGATGAGCGTCGTTTCGGGCAGAATCCACAGTAGAACACAGCAGTATCGAATCACCCCGACGCGTGCGACGGATGTCACCCCTGTCACCCCTGACAGAACGCATCACTCACCTTCATGGTTTCGTCCGCGCACCGTCGAACCCGTTCATCACTACCCACGCGTTATCACTGTCTGACGCTGGACGCGAGCCGTCATCCGCCTCCATTCGGTTCGCCGATGCGTCGTTCGGATGAGCTCCGACACTGACGACGGCGTGGCTGCGAACACCTCTCGAATCGATTTTTCGGAAAAATACCGCCCCCAATACTCGCAATTCCCCCGCCCCCGATACTCACAGTTTTCTTGTTCTGTTTCCTGTCATTATCTCATCCGTCCCTCGTCCCCGTCACTTGTAGCTCTGATAGAGCAGGATGATGACCGAGACGCTGGCGAACATGTCCGGCAGGAACGTGAACGGTCCGAGCCCTCCGGGCGGTCTGAAGCCGAACAGGGTGGTGACCAACGGGTTCGCGGTGAGGGCGTACAGCGTCAGTGATATGGTGAACAACAGCAGGCTCATCGTGAACCGGTTCGGTAGGTTACGGTAAATCCGAGCGTACGTCGTGAGGAGGACGAGTAGCAGGACGCTCGTGAACGTGGAGAAGAACGTTTTTACCTGAATGATCTCGGCCAACGGCTCCATCCCGCCTTGTGGCGGCCCGGGATGCCGGAAGATATACTGTGGCAGCAGGAACGAAATGAGCGCCGCGGCTACGAGCGAGCCGACGACGTAGACGAGCGTCCGAACGAGCGCGCGGTCTTCAGTCATTGTCGATGGATGCTTGTTCGGCGATTTCGTCGAGCAAGTCGAGGTTCGATTCCATCCGGTCGGTCAGGAAGTACATCTTCCCGTACTCGTCACCCGTCGTGGTGAGCACGTCGTTTTCTTCGAGCATTTCGAGGTGGTGTTGGACGGTTTTGTAGTTCAGGTCCAGTTCGTTGGAGAGTTGGTTCGTGTTCATCGGGCGTCGGTTCAGCGACCGGACGATACGCAATCGGTTTTTACCGCCCTGCGTCCCGCCGATGAGCCACCACAGTAGCTGTCTCATCGATTCGTTTGCCTGTCGACCCCTGTGGTACTCGTGCGTTGCATCGGTAGCGGGTTCCGGAATCGTATATCTGTTCGCGCTCTCGTTCATTTCCATCTTTCTACTCGACGAGGTGTTGCCCGAAAATCCGCCGCACCGACCGCCGTCGCAAGTGGTGTCGGCCACAGTTTTCCACTCTCGTTCTCCACCGCTCACGAACCCCCGTATAGTGCTTCATCCGTTCGTGGCTACCGTGTAGATCACCCATAAACGTTCACCGAACTGATGGACGGATCGGTCACTGATGAGGGGAAATTCAGGCCCAAATTCACACGAATTGTTTCTCTGCGCACGCCGCTATCACCGGCTAATCTCGAACTAAATCGAACTGAATGATTGGAGTATCTGTGCCGAATTTGTGCCTCTTTTCCGATGAATCCATCCGCAACTTCGGCAATCGAATATAATCCATCGGAGAGCAGGCCTTCCCGAAAACGATGATTCGAATATCCGTTCGAGAACGACCAGTAAACCATGGATGGGGCTTCCACCGCGACGCCCGCTCCGCCGACGTGGGAGGTATCGATGAGTAGCGAAACGACGGACACCTCGCTCTCCGACCGGCTCTCGTCGTTCGCCGACGAGACGCCGATGGAGAAAGTCGCGCTGCTCGGCATCCTCTGTCTGTCGGCGTTTTTGAACCTGTATCGCGTTTCGGACGAAGGATACGCC
>NZ_JBAWAC010000235.1:0-1848 GCF_049589095.1 Haladaptatus sp.
CCCGTAGGTCGTCCGGACCCTATCCTTCCCCTCTTCCATCATGAAGTTGACGTACGCACCACCCATCGAGTGCGGGTGGGTTGCCTCCCAGTACCCCCGTGCCCAGTCTGTTATCTCGTCTTTTTTCGCCGGGTCCTCGTCCACGCCGAAGATGACCATCGACCACGTGGCGTCGCGGTTCGACCACGCCGTTTCGTCCGGTTCGGGGCGGTGGGCCGCGCCATTGACCGGATACAGGTGCATCCCGGACTGCGGGGTCGGAACCTCCGCAAAGCGTCGGTGTTCGGCGATGGCCTCGTCGGTCAGGTTGTGGACGAAGTCGCCCTTCCAGTACCACTGGTCGCCCGGCGGGTAGAGGTCGTCGAACATGCTCTGGAGCGCCGGATAGGGCATCTCACCGACGTGTTCGAACAGCGGTTCGGCGACGTCGTGTGCGGGTCGTAGCACGCCGTCGATGTCGTCCGGGTCACCCAGGTAACACCACATCAGCCCGCACACCTTCTCGCCGTGGATCTCCTCCGGGAACGGTTCCCCCGGCACTTCCGCGATCAGATAGAACCCGTACACGTCCTCCGGCGCGTTCGGAAGCCACTCGCGGTACCAGCGCATGGTGTCTTCGAGTTCGTCGATGGGCCAGAAGGTCGGCCCGGCGACGACGGTGTCCACCGGGTGCAGTTCGAATTCGAACGCCGTGACGACGCCGAAGTTGCCGCCGCCGCCGCGGATTGCCCAGAACAGATCCGAATGCTCGTCCTCGCTGGCGTGAACCTGCCGTCCGTCGGCGAGCACGACGTCCGCCCCGAGCAGGTTGTCGATGGTCAGCCCGTACTTCCGGGTCAGATAGCCGTGACCGCCGCCGAGGGTAAGCCCGGCGACGCCGGTGGTGGAGATGATGCCGCTCACCGTCGCCAGTCCATCCTCGTGTGTCGCCCCATCGACGTCGCCCCACGTACAGCCCGGTTCGACGCGCGCGGTCCGCTCCTCGGCATCGACGCTGATATCGGTCATGTTCGACAGGTCGATGACGAGTCCGTCGTCCACCAGCGCCAGTCCCGCACCGTTGTGACCGCCGCTCCGAATCGCCACCTCCATCTCGTTTTCGCGGGCGAACTCCACGGCTGCGATCACGTCGTCCACGGTGTCACAACGGGCTATTAGCTGCGGATGCCTGTCTATCATCGCGTTGTAGATAACGCGCGCTTCGTCGTACTCCGTCCCGTCGTCCGGTTGGAACACGTCCCCGCCGGAACGCCGTTTGAACTCCTCGATTACCGCTTTGTCTACCGGTTGACTTTCTGTCGCCATGATTCTCTCCCATATGGAAAAAAAAGGCCGTGAGAAAATGTAGCTATCTAGTGAAATTACTGCACGTGGTGGGTCGCTTGCAGGGCCTGCAAGTGGGTCAGTGATTGCACGGATAGTGCCAAACCCGGTATTGGTCCGAGGCCCTCACCGCGGCCGTCCGTTACTACGCTTCGAGGAGGTCGGGGCCGAGCGGTCGGGCCTCGTCCCGGTAGGATTCATAGAGCGCTTCCGCCCACTCCCGCGCCTCGGGGGAGTTCGTATCGACGACCGCCCGTAACATGCCGGTATCCGGGTCGTAACCCGTGAGGGCGACGCGGTCGTCGAAGAGGGTGAGTCCACACGGGAGCGCGTCGTGCATCAGGATGGTGAGGTTGCCCCCTTCCAACCCCTTCTTGGCCGCCGTCGGCGACCACTCCAATACGGCTTCGACGATGGGTGGTGGATAGATAATTTCGGTGATCATCCCCTCGCGGACGTTCCGATACAGGGTCCCGGCGTTGGCGGATTTGAGCGTCGCCGTTCCGAACGCCCGCATCGTTCCCG
>NZ_JBAWAC010000236.1:0-6469 GCF_049589095.1 Haladaptatus sp.
CCGTACTTCTTCGCCTTTGGGATGTAGGCGGTAAGGAAGGCGCTACGGAGTTCGTCGTTCGACATCGTCTTCAACCCGACTTCGGACGAGAAGTCGTGGTGGGTGCTCTTGTCGTTGGTCGGGCCGAAGAATTGGATGATGCGTGGCCACCATTCCTCGAAGGCGTCCTGCATGAGTTCCTGTTCCTTTTTCGACCCCATCGACAGTTCGCGCATGATGTCCTCGCCGTGTTTGACGTGGAAGCCCTCCTCGAAACAGACCTTGTCCATCGCGTGGGCGTAGGGTTCCCAACTCGTGCGCTTCAGGGTCGCCTGTCGGCGCATCGCGGCACCGTCCACGAAGAAAGCGATCATGGGCGTTTCCCACCACTCCTCCATCTGGTAGTGGAAGCAGTTCAGGAATTTGCCCTCCCCGTTCGCCAATTCGTCCAGCATCTGATCGCGGGTCTTGATGCCGAGCGACTCGGCGGCGCGGTAGAGCAGTTGTCCGTGGCCAATCTCGTCCTGCACCTTCGCGCTGAACGCCAGCTTTCGGTCGAGGCTCGGAGCCTGTCGGATGAACGGGCGTTCGAGATACGCGCCCATGATTTCGGAGTTCGCGTGGAACTGAATCATCCGGGTCGCGGCCTTCCGGTACTCCTCGGGCATGTCGTCCTTCGGACTAAATTGCCGAGGACCGGCACGCTCCTTGACGGTCTCTATGTCCATGGTCGATAATTATCGATCCCGGCCCATACCAATTTGCCCGCCTATAGACGGGGTTTAAATACAATCCCTGCCTACATACGCTCCATGATAGACGAATGCCTCGTCGTGGAATTCGCCGTCACGGGCGATGACTGTCCGCTCGCCGAGGCATCACGCAAGGCGGAGACACGGATCGATTGCAAGCCGCCACAGCACCGTGACGACGGCTACACACTCCTCCGATTCAGCGCCCCGGCTGAAAACGATGCGCTCGTCGACGTCCTCGACGGGGATGATCGAATCAGATACCTGCACGTCACCACGACGGACGGCAGACGGAACTTCCGCTGTCTCTCCAAGCATGCCTGTGTCGTCCACGAACTCACCAACGTCGGGTTCATGGCCGAGTCGCTTCGCTACCGGGAGGGGAACGCGAAGTTCACGGGTGCGGTCGTGGGTCACGACGTGCTCCAAGGCGTCCTCGAAGCAGCGGGCGAGACTGTCGGCATGCGACTCGAACGCGTCCATCAACTCGGATCCGAGGACGAAAACGCCGTGGCCCAACAGTGGGACGTGACGCCCGCACAGGAACGCGCCCTCCGAACTGCCTTGGAGTTCGGCTACTTCAGCGTCCCCCGCGAGACCACTGCAAGCGATGTGGCTGGCGAGTTGGGAATCAGCAAATCCGCGTTTCTGGAACGGCTCCGTCGCGCCGAGCGGTCGATGTTCTCGCAGATGTTCGCGTGATACTGTTCACGATCCGACTAGACGCAAGATTCTTGTCCTCTTCCCTGATATTTTCAGTTCGTGCCTGCCTTCGAAGTCCCTTCCCGACCTGAGCCCCTCCTCCTCGTCCTCGGGTATCTCTGTCTTTCACAAGCCCACACGCTACCCGATGGATTCGCACTGCTGGGCTACGTGATCGGTTTTTTCCTGATCGTGTTGATTCCCCTGTCGATACTGGAGAACGCCGACTCGCGTTCGGACGCCAGTAGCTCGAAATAGTCCTCCTCGATTTCCGATGCGTCCCGATACGCAACGCTTCGCGGAGCGTGAACTGGATGGGTGAAACGGCGAACAGACGGCACGGCCGGACGTGGAGCGGTGTGCCGTACTCCCGCGAGTCGCTCCACGGCGTTCGTCAGCGGATACCGGCCGTGGCCGCGTCTTTCCCTATAAACGTTCGTCCCCACCAAGCGTCGCGGCGGCGCGTTCGAACTCATCGCGGGTGTTGAGGTTCTCGAACGAGGTCAACGACCCGTGGTCACGAAGGTCGTCCTCCTCGATCACTACGTACTCCAGTTCCGACAGCGGTTCGACGGTTCGCCGTTCGTCACGGTCGAGCGCGTCGTCGCACGCCCGAACCATCGGGTCCGTCCGGTACACCGCGTGGGTCGTCTGCAACCACCCCTCGAATCGAGGTACTGCGGCGTCGTGACCGCGTGCTTGATTCAACAGATAGGAAACCAGTTTCGGGTCCACGAACGGCATGTCGCAGGCGACGACAGCGGCGTACTCGTGATCGCAGGCCGCGAGACCGGTTCGAATCCCGGCTACCGGACCGGCGTCAGGTATGGTGTCGATGGCGAATCGGACCGACGGTGAGAAGTCGGATAGAGCGTCGGCGATGGCCGACCGCTGGTCCTCGCGGCAGTTGACGACGAGTTCGTCGATTACGCCCTCGATTCCGTCCGCAACGCGGCGCACCATCGGCACCCCGGCGAGCGGTGCGACCGCTTTGTCCGCGTCCCCGAATCGGGTCGAGTACCCTCCAGCGATGACGACTCCTGCGGGCATGCTGTTCGAACTCGTCGTTATCGTTTCTCACGACACGCACCGCTCGGACATCGTCCTTCGGCGTGTGCGCGGAACTCGGGTTCGAATTCGTCCATCGCGGTCGTCACCGGCCGCGATGCGTCCTTGCCGAACTGACAGATGCTCGTCTCTCGCAACGTGCGGCCGAGTTCGCGGAGCATGTCGTCCTTGAAATCGCCGGAATAGACATCCCGCACGAGGTTCGTCAACTGTTTCGACCCTTCACGGCACGGGACACAGCGCCCGCAGTTTTCCTCCTCCGCGAACTTCGCCCGCGTCCCGGCGGTCGCGACCGCACATCGGGATTGGTCGAACAGTTCGACAACGCCGTCCGTTCCGAGGTGTGCACCGGTTAGCGCCGGTGCGCTCGGCGTGTGGTCGAGCGAGCGCGTGACGCCGCCGAACTGGCCGCCGACGCAGGCCATCTTGAATTCGCTATCGAGGCTCACCGCATCCTGAACCGTCTTCAAACTCCCGCCGGTCGGGAGTTCGAGCGTTGCAGGCGCAACCACGTCACCCGTAACCGTCACAAGTCGGGTTCCGGGGTCCGCATCCTCCGCATCGAAGGCGTCGGGCGAGCGCAGTGCCCGCCGAACCTGTGCTAACGTCCGCGGCGTATGGACGATGGTCGGCCGCCCGTACAATCCGTATTCGCCGGGCGACGGCGGGCGGAGACGGGCCTCCAGTCGGTCGTTGCCCTCCAGCGCTTCGAGAGCCATGGTCGGTTCCGCCGCCATGTACATGTCGGGGGCCTCGGCCGTTTGAATCGTCACGTCCTCGCCGACATCCGTCTCGGAAAACGCTTCCATCGCTTCTCGAACGCGATCACGGGTGGCGTGGGTCGATTCGGGAACGTACACGATAATGTCCGCCGCCCCGACGGCGTGTGCGACGGTCGTCGCTCCGTCGAGGACCGAAATCGGGTCGGCTTCCAGCAGGAGTCGGTCAGTTCCGTTGCGGTCGTCGGTCTCGCCCCCGTTCACGACGACGACGGGGTCGCCGTCGGTTTCACGGGCGACGGTCCACTCCTCGGCGATGGGTTCGTCCATCGATGCATCGCCGCGTCCCCGGCCGAGCAAACCGAGGGTTTCGACTCGTTCGAGGACTGCCTCGGGAGCGTCCGCCGCTTCTTCGGCGACGAATCCGTCGTAGCCGTCCGCTGTCGTCGGGTCCGTCCATCCACAGCGTCCGAGTACGTCCCGGTGGCCGACCGCGAGGGGTCCGTCGTCCGGAATCGGAAGTTCCGTTTCCCTCTCGTCGTGGGAGACGACAGCATATGCGTCCTCCTCGACGACGGTACCGTCCTCCAGCGCTTCGACGAGGGTCCGGGCGTGTTCGGGCGTACAGTTCGCATGAAAGGCGGTCGTTCCGTCGTTCGTAACCGCTGCGAGCGGTGTTAGCTCCTCGATTCCGACCGGGCCGACGTTCACCACTGCGACCGTTTCCGCCGCGTCGCGTGCACCATCGAGCACTACCTTCGCGTCCTCGCGTCCCGCCCCATCCGAGACGCGAAGAACGGGTGCATCGAGTGCAGACGAATCAGAAGTTCCCATTCCCCATATACTGGCACTGCCAGTGGATAAAAGATTATGACCAAAATACCGACAGGATGATGAAAAATGCGTCGTCGAATACGGTCACCGTGACGTCGTCAGAACGGCGGTTCGAGTTCCGACTTGGACTCCTTTCGTCGGACGGTGACGACCGCAATGACAGCCGCGAGGGCGAGCAACGTAATGAGTGCTGAGTGACATCGCTTCATCGTCTCACCCCGTTTTGTAGACGCCGCGTGCTTCGGCGATGTGTTCGCCGTCCTCGTCGTAGACGTTCACATCGACGGTTCCGACGTCGCTCCCGTTTCGCACCACGTCGGCCTCGGCGCGGAGGTCACCCGTTCCCGCGCTGAGGTAGTCGATTCGCATGTCGATGGTCGGAACCGGTTGATCGTTGAGCGACACCAGCGCCGCGCCGCCGACCGTGTCCGCGAGGGTGAACGCGACACCGCCGTGAGCCATGAGTCGGTCCTGATTCCACGAGAGTTCCTCGCGCATTTCGAGTCGCCCCTCGGCGTGTCCATCCGCCGCTTCCGTCACATCGACCCCGAGGAGGTCGGCGAACGGCATTCCTTCGAAAAACGCTTCGATGTCCATACCACGATTGCACACGGGAAGTAATTAAATGTGCTTGGGGCGACCCTCTCCAGTATGCACGTTTCCGACGACGACGGCATTCGGACGATAACGTTTGACCGCCCCGAGGTTCGAAACGCCTTCACGCCCGAGGCGGCTGGCGAACTCGCCGAAATCCTCGCCGAGAACGACCCGACGAAACACGACGCGGTCGTGTTGACGGGCGAAGGCAAGGCGTTCAGCGCGGGTGGCGACATCGAGTCGATGGCCGAGCGCGAGGAGAACGTCAGGGAGGCCTACGAACGCGTCCGCGACACGCTCTCGCGCGTGGTAGAAGAAGTCCTCACCGCGCCGGTTCCGGTCGTGGCGAAGGTCAACGGCGACGCGGTCGGTGCGGGGATGGCGCTCGTCACGGCGGCGGACTTCGCCTACGCCACCGAATCCGCGCGGTTCGCGGCGTCGTTCATCAACGTCGGTCTCATCCCCGACATGGGTGGAACGTTCATCCTCCCACGACTCGTCGGTCTACGAAAGGCGAAGGAACTCGCCTTCACCGGCCAGCTAATCTCGGCTGAGGAGGCGGCCGAGTTGGACATCGTGAACGGTGCCGTCTCCGAGGAGCAACTCGACATCCGGGTCGAGGAACTGACGAGCCAACTGGCCGACCAGCCAACCCACACCATCGCGCTCGGCAAGCAGGCCCTCCACGAGAATCTGGGCAAGGACTGGCGCGAAGCGCTCGACTACGAGACGATGGTTCAATCGCAGGCCTACGACATGCCCGCCCACAGGGAGGGCGTCTCGGCGTTTCTGGAAGGTCGAGAACCCGACTTCGAGTGAACCGCCCCAGCGGGTACCTCGTAGTCGGCGGATCTGACCGGATTTTATGAATTCTGTCCATCATCTTCTCGTGATGGGCTGTCGAACGTCGAACTGATAAACTTCATTTCGCTCTATGAAATTGCATCTGTCTCGATATTCCTCGTTCGGGGTTCCCAAGGGTATCTTTTGGAAGATCGAACTGAATTTTGCATCGGGAATCGGTTCACCCTCGTATTTCGTCGTGTGAGTCCGGTGTGAGATTTTACGGGCGATTGGGACAGGCGGACTCCATCGCCCTTCTCTTACATTCATGTACACAGTATACCAATTCTCGTCATTGAACTGATGATTCTCGGTGGGCAGTCTCGATCCGTATCGAACTCACATCCGCTGTCCGAGGACGAGTTACGGATGGTTCTCTCGCGCGAGAGAGTAGCATTATTTTGTTTGAACGTGAATTATTACGTATGTACGAGCGAATTCTTGTGCCGACCGATGGGAGCGATGGGGCGGCCAAGTCGATGACGGAAGCCTTCGATCTCGCTGAGGAGATGGGAGGGACGATTCATGCACTCTATGTCATCGACACACGGAATTACAACACGCTCTCCGATACGAAGTGGTTGACCCTCGAAGACGAATTATCGGAGATTGGCGAGCAAGCGCTCGAAGATGTCGAAGCGCAAGCCACCACGAGAGGGATTCCAGTCAAAACGGCGATCGAGCGTGGAATTCCGCACGAGGAAATCCTCTCCTATGCTACTGACATCGACGCGGACGTTATCGTGATGGGGACCCACGGTCGGAGCGGCTTACAACACTTCCTCATGGGAAGCGTCACGGAAAAGGTCATCCGAAGCACGGGTCGTCCCGTCTTGGTCATTCGAGGAATGGACGATGAGAGTTCGAACGAATAGTCGTACTAGGCTACTGCTCAACCGCTGGTTCGGTGCTCGCGTAAAAACAGCGAGGTTCCCACGCGATTCGACTTCCTCTGTTTACGGATCGGTCAACCGA
>NZ_JBAWAC010000237.1:0-2924 GCF_049589095.1 Haladaptatus sp.
TTTCGAGGCAGTCTACCTACCAGTGACTGCAATCACACACCAGACAAACCCAACTCGTTGCCGTCCCGAGAGACGATTCTCGACGACGATCAACGAACCCAGAGTAATACTTCCTTCCGAAAAGCAACGCCAAAACGCTCCGATCCAAATCCCTTCTCGCCGATTTTACAGCTCTTTGACGGCCATGACCGCGTCCTCCAGCGACGGCGCGTCGAAGAAGTCGCGGCCGACGTAGGCGTTGGTGCCGGCGGTGTAGAGGTCACGGGCGGCGGTGAGCAGTTCGTCCGGGAGCGGCTGTGGGTCCTCGGAACACAGCGATTTCCAGTCGGCGATGTCCCGCTCTTTCGCCTCGACTTTGGCGTCCTTGACGGCGTCGACCCACGCGGGTTGCTCGCGCTTGTGGTACTGGCGGATGAACTCCTTGCTGACCTGCTGGCCGTGGAAGGTGAACCGGTTCTCGTCGAAGGTGCCGACCACGTCGGCGACGCGAATCTCGCCGTCGTAGTAGAGACACTCGATCTTGCCGTCCTCGTGGGTCAGATTCGATTTCGCGGCCTGCCGGGTAACGAGGTCGTTGACCTCGCGTGCGACGCGTTCCAGTTCCGAGATGTCGGCCTTCCCCGCGATTTCGTCCGCCTCGCTCCGCGAGAGATATCGGTCGCCCTTCTCGAACTTGGTCGAGAACTCGATCACCGGCTCTTCGAGTTGGACCGCTCCATCGGGCCACTCCGGGAAGTCCAACCCGTGGTCGGCGGGGTCGGTGCGGCGGCGCAGACTCGACCCGACCGGGACGCTGTTGCGGAAGACGACCTCCAGCGGGATGAGGTAGTTGTCGTTCGCGCCGCTGTGGAACAGTTCGTAGTCGTAATCGCGGCCCTCGTGCGGCAGGTTCGGTACCTGCGTCAGATCGATGGCCATCTCGGTCGGCGGTTCGGTCACGTCCGAGAGGGAAACCACGTCGCCGTCGGAAACGACGCCGCGGTAGTGGGTCGGAATGCCTTCCTCCTCCAGTCGTTCGAAGTTGAACGCGCCCATGGTACAGAGGCTCGCGCCCTTGTCCGGAATCGTATCCGGCATCTTGCCCCAGTCGAACACCGAGTAGTCGTTCGTGAACACGAACGACCCGCGCCCGAGTGAGTCCGGCGTCGGTTCTTCCTCGACCCGGAACTCCTTCACACTCGTCATGGTGGTGATTCAGCCGTCCCCGGACTAAGTAGTTTCCATCTTCGTGCTGAACTGAGCCGACATGTGGCCGAAAGATGTACATATGCATGCAGTGCCGTCTGCCGTGACCCTGCGATTTTTGGGGGTCGGACCGGATGATTGTCCCATGGCTAACGTGCGCGCGGAGAGCAACATCCCACGGGACCGGTTCGGATTCGAACACGTCCCGGAGACGGATCAATCGTTCGAGAACGCACTCGAACGGGCGCGAAACGGCGACCGATTGACGGTCGCCGACGGCGTCGAACTGCTGACGACCGGCACCGACCACCCCGGTATCGACCTCGTCCGAAAGGAGCGTGTGTTGGAGGCCGCCGACCGCCGCCGCGAGGAAGTCGTCGGCGACACGGTCACGTTCGTCGCCAACCTGAACAACAACGTCACGACGGCGTGCAACACCGGTTGTCTCTTCTGCAACTTCAAGAACACCGCACGGAACTTCGAGGTCGGCGCGGACGAGGACCACGGCGGATTCACGAAAACGCCGGACGAGTCCCGTGAAATCGTCGCCGACGCGCGCGAACGCGGTATCTACGAGGTTACGTCGGTCAGCGGTCTCCACCCCGGACTCGCGCTCGACGACGAGCACCTCGAAATCCTCGATGCGAGCGAGCGCGGCGATTTGAACTTCAAACACCCGGACGAGTACAAAACCGACCCCGCGACGTACGTCGAGCAGATCCGCGCGATGAGCCTGCCCGGCATCCACGTCCACTCCATGACGCCCGAGGAAGCGTATCACGCCCGTCGCGGCACGGACTGGAGTTACGAGGAGGTGTACCGTAGGCTGAAGGCCGCCGGACTCGACAGCGCGCCGGGTACCGCCGCCGAGATTCTGGTGGACGAGGTGCGGGGCATCATCTGCCCCGGAAAGATCCGCACGGACGAGTGGATGGAGTCCATGGAGGCCGCCGCGAACGTCGGCCTCGACACCACGGCGACCATCATGTACGGCCACGTCGAAAACGAGATGCACCGCGTGCTGCATCTGGAAAAGCTCCGCGAGCTACAGGACCGAACCGGCGCGATAACGGAGTTCGTCCCGCTCTCGTTCATCCATCAGAACACGCCGCTGTACGAACGCGGGATGGTCGAAAACGGTGCGAGTATCCACGAGGACGAACTGCTCATCGCGGTCGCCCGACTCTTCTTGGACAACATCGAGAACATCCAGTCCTCGTGGGTCAAGTACGGCGACGAACAGGGACTCAAGATGCTCTCCTGTGGCGCGAACGACTTCATGGGAACCATCCTCTCGGAGGAAATCACGAAACGCGCGGGCGGCCAGTTCGGCGAGTTCCGCTCCTTCGAGGAGTACGTCGAGATGATAACGACCATCGGCCGCACTCCCGCAGAGCGTTCGACCGACTACCGACAGATACGCGAAATCGACCCCGACGACCCGCCGTTCGGCCCGACGCTCGGCCCGTGTGCGGACGGCACGCCGCTCCTCGACTGACGATTCTCGACTGACGATTCACTACGACGACGATTCTTCGGTCCCGCCCGAATTAGCGCCCCAAAACGTCCCGGTATCGTCGACTGGCGTCGGTATTCGCGTCGATCTCCGTCCGAATCCGGTCGGAAACCCACTCGTCCGCGACGTATCGTTCGTACACCGGGAGACGCTCGTGGAGCGGAACGCCCGCCGATTCCGCGATGTCCTCCAGTTCGCGCAGGGCGGGCCATTCGTAGTCCGG
>NZ_JBAWAC010000238.1:0-11143 GCF_049589095.1 Haladaptatus sp.
GTCATCGACTTCCACGTTGACCCCGCCGCAAACGTCTACCCGATGGTGCCGAGCGGCGGAGCCAACGGTAAATTCGCCCTCTCGGAGGACCAACTATGAGCGGCGAAGAATCGACGGACGACGTCCCGTCTCAAACCCCATCCGCGGGAATGCCCGGCACGGCTCCCGACGAGCGACCACATCCCGAGGGTCGCCGGAACGAGCAGGGCATCCGCATCGACCCGGAGGCGGAGGCCGAACCACGGCGACGGACCGCCGTGGTCTCCGCGCTGGTCGAACACGAACCGGGCGTCCTCTCGCGCGTCTCCGGGCTGTTCTCCCGGCGACGGTTCAACATCGAGAGCCTGACGGTCGGGAAGACGACCGTGGACGGCCACGCCCGCATCACGCTCGTGGTCGAGGAGACCGAATCCGGTATCGACCAAGTCGAAAAACAGTTGGCGAAACTCAAGCCGGTCATTCAGGTGGGCGAGGTCGATGACCCCGCCGTGCGCGCCGAACTGGTGCTGTTGAAAGTTCGGGGCAACAAGCCGGACGAGGTCCACGCCATCACGCAGATGTACGAGGGCCAGACGCTGGACGCCGGGCCGCGAACCATCACGGTTCAGATCACCGGCGACCAGCAGAAGATCGACGACGCGGTGGACGCCTTCCGCCAGTTCGGGATCATCGAGATCGCACGAACCGGCCAGACCGCCTTGGCACGCGGCGACACGCCGACGACGCCGGGCGAGGAACCGGGTCATTCGACCCAACCACCCGAGGACCCGCATAGCGCGACGAACGACGAAGCAGACAACTGAGGAATACGACAATGACGAACCAATACGACGCAACGATCTACTACGACGAAGACGCGGACGACAGCTATCTGAACGACAAGACGGTGGCCGTACTCGGGTACGGCAGTCAGGGCCACGCCCACGCACAGAACCTCGCTGACAGCGGGGTGGACGTGGTGGTCGGCCTGCGAGAGGGTTCGTCCTCGCGCAAGGCCGCGGAAGCCGACGGCCTGCGCGTTGCGACGCCGAAAGAGGCGGCCAGTGAAGCACAGGTCGTTTCGGTGCTCGTGCCGGACACCGTCCAACCGGCCGTGTACGCCGACATCGAATCCGAACTGGAACCCGGCGACACGCTCCAGTTCGCCCACGGGTTCAACATCCACTACGGGCAGATCGAACCGTCGGAGGACGTGGACGTGACGATGATCGCCCCGAAATCGCCGGGCCACCTCGTTCGCCGGAACTACGAGGCCGACGAGGGAACGCCGGGCCTGCTCGCCATCTATCAGGACGCTAGCGGCGAGGCGAAGGAGGAGGCGCTCGCCTACGGGAAAGCCATCGGTTGTACCCGCGCAGGCGTGGTCGAGACCTCGTTCCAGGAGGAGACGGAAACCGACCTGTTCGGCGAACAGGCCGTCCTCTGTGGCGGCGTGACGGAACTCATCAAAGCCGGGTACGAGACGCTCGTCGATGCGGGTTACTCGCCCGAGATGGCGTACTTCGAGTGCCTGAACGAGATGAAGCTCATCGTCGACCTGATGTACGAGGGCGGTCTCGGCGAGATGTGGGATTCGGTCTCCGACACCGCCGAATACGGTGGCCTGACGCGCGGCGAGGTCGTCGTCGACGACCACGCCCGTGAGAACATGGAGACGGTCCTCCAGCAGGTACAAGACGGCGAGTTCGCTCGCCAGTGGATCGTCGAGAATCAGGCCGGGCGGCCGTCGTACCGTCAGAAGCGGAAGGCCGAGAAGAACCACGAAATCGAGGAGGTCGGGGACCGTCTCCGCCAACTGTTCTCGTGGTCGGAAACGGAAGACGAGGAATCGGAATCCGAGGAAGGAGAACAAGAGCGAGTGACAGCAGATGACTGAGGAAAACCGGAACGGACGGACGGAAACGATGGCGGACGTGAACCACGTCCATCCCCACGCCGACCGCGGCGCGATGACACAGCTGTTCAGCCGTGGACAGGTCGCCACCGATGGCGGGGACGACGAGGAATCGACGACGAAAACGATGGCTGAAATATCGCACGAGCCGCCGACGGGTGCCGCTGACTCGGCGGGCGTTTTCGAGCGCGGCCACGAATATCGGGTACAGTACCGATGAGTGAGGGAACGCTCTACGACGAGGTGTGGGATCGCCACACGGTAACGGAACTGCCGACCGGACAGACCCAACTGTTCGTCGGCCTGCATCTCGTCCACGAGGTGACGAGTCCGCAGGCGTTCGGCATGCTGGAGGAGCGCGACATGGAGGTCGCGTATCCCGAGAACACCCACGCGACGGTGGACCACATCGTCCCGACGGCCGACCAGTCGCGTCCGTACGCCGACGAGGCAGCGGAAGAGATGATGTCGGAGTTGGAGGAGAACGTGCAGGGAGCGGGTATCAACTTCTCGCACCCGAAATCGGGCGACCAAGGGATCGTCCACGTCATCGGCCCGGAGCAGGGACTGACCCAGCCCGGTATGACCATCGTCTGTGGCGACAGCCACACCGCGACGCACGGCGCGTTCGGCGCGCTGGCGTTCGGTATCGGTACGAGCCAGATTCGTGACGTGCTGGCGACCGGAACGATCGCGATGGAGAAACAGAAGGTCCGAAAGATCGAGGTCACGGGCGAACTCGGCCCCGGCGTCTCGGCGAAGGACATCGTCCTCGAAATCATCCGCCAACTCGGCACCGACGGCGGCGTCGGCTACGTGTACGAGTACGCGGGCGAAGCCATCGAAAATCTGGACATGGAAGGCCGGATGAGCATCTGCAACATGTCCATTGAGGGCGGCGCTCGCGCGGGCTACGTCAACCCCGACGAGACCACCTACGAGTACCTGCGGGAGACGGACGCCTTCGAGGACGACCCCGAGAAGTTCGAGGAACTCAAATCCTATTGGGAGTCCGTGCGCTCCGACGAGGATGCCGAGTACGACGACGTGGTCGTCATCGACGGCGACGAACTCGAACCGATGGTGACGTGGGGTACGACGCCCGGGCAGGGCGTCGGCATCACGGAACCGATTCCCGCACCAGAGGACCTGCCCGAGGAGAAGCGGGAGACGGCGCGACAGTCACAGGAACACATGCGCGTCGAACCTGGCGAGACGATGGCGGGCTACGACATCGACGTGGCGTTCGTCGGATCCTGTACCAACGCCCGACTGCCCGACCTGCGCCGCGCGGCGGAAGTCGTCGAGGGGCGCGAAGTCCACGACGACGTACGGGCGATGGTCGTCCCCGGCAGCCAGCGCGTGAAGGCCGCCGCCGAGGAGGAAGGGTTGGACGAAATCTTCCGCGAGGCCGGTTTCGACTGGCGTCAGGCCGGTTGTTCGATGTGTCTGGGTATGAACGACGATCAACTCGACGGCGACGAGGCCAGCGCGTCCTCCTCAAATCGTAACTTCGTTGGACGACAAGGCAGTCCGGACGGCCGGACGGTCCTGATGAGTCCCGAGATGGTCGCGGCCGCCGCGATCCGCGGCGAAGTGACCGATGTGCGCGAACTGTCGGAGGTGGTGAGCGCATGACCGAAGAGATCACCTACGAATCCGGAACCGGCATCGCGGTGCACGGCAACGACATCGACACCGACCAGATCATCCCGGCGCGGTTCATGAAGGTCGTCACCTTCGACGGCCTGGGACAGTTCGCGTTCTTCGACCAGCGGTTCGATTCCGACGACAACCCGCAACCGCACCCGTTCAACGAGGATGATCACGAGGGCGCGTCGATACTGGTCGTCAACGGTAACTTCGGCTGTGGCTCCTCGCGCGAGCACGCGCCGCAGGCGCTCGCTCGCTGGGGAATCGATGCCATCGTCGGCGAAAGTTTCGCCGAGATTTTCGCCGGAAACTGCCTCGCGCTGGGCATCCCGACCGTCACGGCTGATGCCGAGACCGTCGAGGCGTTGCAGGACTTCGTCGAGGAGAACCCCGATGCAGAAATAGAGGTCGATGTAGCGGAGGAAACCGTGCGCTACGACGGCCGAACCGTCGAGGCGAACGTGGACGACGCCCAGCGACAGGCGCTCGTGGAGGGCGTCTGGGACACGACGGCGCTGATGAAGTCGAACGAAGCGAAAGTAGAGAAAACGGCCGAAAGCCTCCCTTACGTCGAACAATGAGCGAACAAATCGCTGTCATCCCCGGCGACGGAATCGGACAGGAAGTAGTACCAGCGGCACGGCGAGTCCTCGAAGCCGTCGGACCGGAGTTCGAGTTCGTGGAAGGCGACGCGGGCGACGCCGTGAAGGCGGAAACCGGCGAAGCGTTGCCGGAGGAAACCCGAAGTCTCGTGTCGGGATCCGACGCGACGCTGTTCGGCGCGGCGGGCGAGACGGCGGCGGAGGTCATTCTGCCGCTTCGCGGCGTCGTGGACTCGTTCGTCAACGTGCGCCCCGCACGGGCCTATCCGGGCACCGAGGCGCTTCGACCCGAGACCGACCTCGTCTTCCTCCGCGAAAACACCGAGGGCGTCTACGCAGGTCACGAGTCGAACCTGAGCGACGACGTGACGACGCTGACCCGCGTCGTCACCGAATCCGCGTCCGAGCGGCTCGCCGAATTCGCCTGCGAGTACGTCGAGGGACGCGACGACGAGGAGTTCACCATCGCTCACAAGGCGAACGTGATGCGCGAGACCGACGGCCTGTTCCGCGACACGGTGGACCGCGTGGCGGACGGCGAGGGTGTTTCACACGACGAGATGCTGATGGACGCGCTGGCGACTCACCTCTGTCTGCACCCCGACGAGTTCGGCGTCATCGTCTGTCCGAACCTCGCAGGCGACGTGCTGTCGGACCTCGCCGCCGGATTGGTCGGCGGATTGGGACTGCTCCCCTCGGCCAACATCGGGCCGGACAACGCGCTGTTCGAACCCGTCCACGGCACCGCACCGGACATCGCGGGCGAGGGCGTGGCGAACCCGTCGGCAACCATCCTCTCGGCCGCGATGCTGCTGGAGCATCTGGGATACGACGAGGAGGGCGCGGCGGTTCGTGAGGCGGTCGAATCCGTGCTGTCGGACGGGCCGCGAACGCCCGACCTCGGCGGCGACGGAACCACCGCGGACGTCACCGAGGCAGTGCTGTCTCGGCTGTAGCTTCTCTACTGTTCGTTCGATTTCTGTTTTCGCGGTTTAGAAGGAAAACACCGACATGACGATCATTCCCGCGCCGGTCGTACCGAGTACCCCGAAACAGAATCGCGTGAGTGCCACCCGCCAGCCCGCAGGTTCGACCTCATCGAACGGGTTCATACTGCTGATGGAGTCGGATTGCTTGTCGGGCGTCGACAGTTGGTACCCGTATCTAACGCCGAGGGCACCGAGGGGGAGCACACCGAGTCCGGTGAGCATCATGCTGAAGGAGACCATATTCATCCCATATTTCCATTTCAATAAATGCTTTCTGTTCTGAACGAAGGTCGACCGAGTTCATCGTTCCCGTGCCGGAAAGTGAACACTAATATCGGTGGCCCGACGCTTCCCGGTAACGAGTGAGACGACATGAGTGAGACGAAAGACGAGCTCGCGGGCGTGGTGGACCTGTTCGGGGCACTGACACGTGCGGAACTGGCCGAGGCGCTCGCCGAGTTGGCGTTCAAACAGGGAAAGGAGGTGGACGAATCGGCGTTCGAGGCGGTCATCGAAGACGGCGTGCGGGACTTCTATCTCGTGGAGACACGAACCGATGCCGACACCGGCGAGGACGGCGAAACGGTTCTCGTACCCGGTCCGGTGGCGTTCCCGGCGTTGCCCGACAACGCGGAGGACCTACCGCATATCATGGACGTTCCGGAGCGGACCACGGACCGCGAGGGGTTGGGCGAACGCGTGAAGGAGCGACTCGTCGAGGAGGCCGAAACGGCCGACGAGGAGCGTGCGCGATACCTCGTGGACGTGAGCTACGACCTCGAAGCGTGGGCGCCCGTGGAGGCGGGCGACGTGCGCGAGCGGTTGGACGAGTCATGAGGCCGAACGATTGCGCTCCGAGAACGAGTCGCACGCCGACCGGGCAAATTAAGGCCGGACGGACCGACGAAAA
Organism: Haladaptatus sp.; assembly: GCF_049589095.1. Classification (NCBI taxonomy): domain Archaea; kingdom Methanobacteriati; phylum Methanobacteriota; class Halobacteria; order Halobacteriales; family Haladaptataceae; genus Haladaptatus; species Haladaptatus sp. The sequence continues at coordinate 6,049 of NZ_JBAWAC010000238.1, forward strand.
CACATGAACCTCGGTCGGGTGGCCGACCACGAACCACGGTTGGTCACGGACGAGCAACGCGAGGCGGCCGTCCTCGTGCCGATTATCGACCGCGACGATGGTCCCGCCCTCCTCTTCACCAAGCGCGCGGACCACCTCGGCGAACATCCGGGACAGATGAGTTTCGTCGGCGGGGGACACGAACCGGGCGACGACGATCTCTGGGAGACCGCACTCCGGGAAGCACACGAGGAGATCGGGCTTCGACCCGAGGAAGTCGAGAACGTCGGGCGACTGGACGATATCCGGACGATAACGGGCTACTCCATCAGTCCGTTCGTCGTCAGAATCCCGGACCGCGAGTACGACCCCGACGAGCGCGAAGTGGCTGAAATCGCCGTCCTCCCGGTGTCGGAACTGACGGACTTCGACAACTACGAGAACGAACACCGCGACCACCCACACTACGGCGAGGTGGTAATCCACTACTTCCACGTCGATGGCTTCACCGTCTGGGGCGCGACGGGACGGATGCTGGTGCAACTGCTGGAACTGGCGACGGATTGGTGCGCGCCGGAGAAAATCGACCGGTTCGTCGACACCGACCCGGATTTGGGATAGGGGCAAATTCGACGGACGGTTCACAGCGAAGATCCCAGAACTCGGATGAACTGATAAGCAACTTTCGTCCGTGTTCTGTCTCATGGTCGGTGAGGTTGCAAAAGCCGTGTTGAGTACAGAGTGCCACTGGCTATGAGACTCGTCGCCAGTGACGGTACGTACAAGTGACGAAAATATCCATTCAAAGCATCCATATTTTTATGGCAATTACTCAACCATCTTGGGTATGGATTGGCTACCCGCCCGCGATGTGGATGAGACACAACGTGGTGATCCACGTCTCATTGGCCTTGACGACGAGAATATCGACGAAGCACTCGACGCGATATCTTCGGCCACTGCTCGCACATTACTCACGGAGATTTACAGCGATCCGGCAACTCCTAGTGACCTGCGCGACCGTACTGACAACTCGCTGCAAACGATTTCGTATCACCTCGGGAAGCTTGAGAACGCAGGTCTCGTTCGCGTCGCAGATACTCGGTACTCGGAACAGGGGCGAGAGATGGCGGTGTACGCGCCACCCGACGATCCGGTCGTGCTTTTCGTCGGCACCGAAAACCGGAAGAACGGCCTGCGAGATCTTCTCGCGCGGGTATTTGGTGCGGGGATACTGCTCCTTGGCGCGACTATCTACGTCCTCTACCGGACGTTCGAGTACGGTGGTGGGCCACCCGGGAGCAATCCGACATCTCACGGCCTCCTCGATATCTCGTTCATCGCGTTCTTCACAGGCGGGTTCTTCGTTCTTGTGCTCGTGCTCTGCTGGGGAATCTGGGTGCGACTCCGCTAGCTCGTTTCGGGCTTAAAATTCGTTTTACGTCTCCCAGAAGTATATCCTTCCAACTCGCCGAAAGAACATATGAGTACTTGGCCGTCCGACCGCACTGCGCATCTACTCGAAACACTCCTCGCGCTCGCCACCCTCGTTAGCACCGTTTTGTCGCTGGACTACAACCCGTGGTATCCGGAATGGATACACACTGGACTACTCACACTGCCGCCAAGCGCCATTGCACCGATGATACTCTCGATAGCCATACTCGTATTCAGGGGACGCTCCACCAATCCGCGTGGAATCGGTCGCTGCGCGCTCACGGCGTTCGCGGCCATTACGCTCATACTCTGTCTGTATGCGATCTGGAACCTGAACACTGACCCTGGCGGAGTTTACTGGGCAGGATTTTTCCCACTTATTACCGGCGTCCTGCTCGCTGTCTCAACACTTTTCGAATTGATCATCGAACGGTACCGTCAATAACAGATTGGGTACCAATCGGTGGTGACGGTCCCTCTCCCAACTATCGTGGATTTCACGACGTTGATATCGAGGCCGCGTTTCCTCGGTGCTGGAATACCATTTCACGTGGGACGTCCCCAAAATCGAATCTGCAAGAATACACGAATGGATATCTCACGTCCGTACTTCTCTCACCGACATACTCGCGTCCGGATTGTCGGTATCCATACGTCAAAGTGGGGGGCATGCGACCATCTGCCATGTACGACGCAATCGTCGTCGGGGGCGGAATCGTCGGTGCCTCCGTCGCCTACCACCTGGCACGTGAGGACGTGGACACGCTTCTCATCGACCGCCACGACACCGGACGGGCGACGGACGCCGGTGCGGGTATCATCTCTCCAGCGACCAGCAGTCGAACCGCCTCGACCCAGTGGTTCGAGTTCGCGCTCGATGCCGCGGCGTACTATCCCGACGTCGTCGAACGCCTCGAAAACGAACAGGACGGGGAGACGGGCTACTCCGACTGTCCTCTGCTCTCGGTCGCGGTGGACGAGGACGAAGTACCGGAGTACGACGCGGCATCCGAACGGATTCTGGAACGACAGGAGAAATACGGCCAGCCAGCGCCCGGAACGACGGAGGAAATCTCGTCGGCTGAGGCGAAATCGCGGTTCCCGGCCCTCGCCGAAACTCGGCGCTGTCGCGCCTACGACGGTGCCGCGCGGGTGGACGCCCGGACGTTCACCGGCGCGCTGCTCCGGGCGGCGAAGAAACACGGACTCACCGTTTTCGGAAAGGACGTCACCGAAATTCACCACGAGGACGGAACCGTCACGGGCGTCGAAACCGCCGACGCGACGACGTACGAGGCTCCGGCGGTCGTGGTCGCCGGGGGTGCGTGGTCCGATCGATTTTCCGACTCGCTCGGCGTGTCGATCCCAGTAGAACCTCAACGCGGGCAGATCATCCACCTCGATTTGGGCGACACGGATACCTCCACGTGGCCCATCCTCAGCCCGTATCATAGCCACTACATGGTCCCGTGGTCGGACAACCGCGTCGCCGTCGGCGCGACCCGTGAAGTCGGGTCGGGCTTCGAACCCCACACGACGGCCGACGGCGTTCACGAGGTGCTCGGCGAGGCGCTTCGCGTCGCGCCCGGACTCGGCGACGCGGCGATCGAGGAAATCCGTGTCGGCCTCCGTCCGCGCTCGGCCGACCAACTGCCCGTTTTGGGGCGAATTCCGACCGTCGAGGGTGTCCATCTGGCGACCGGTCACGGCGCGACCGGACTCCAACTTGGCCCCTACAGCGGAAAACTGGTCGCCGATCAGATCATGGGCGAACCGGTCGATATCGAGGAGTTCAGCGTGGAGCGGTTCGAGTAGCGGGACGAACGACCCCAGTGGCCGGGCCGCATGGCGGCGAGAATTAAGGGGGTTGCTAGCGTTCCGAATGTCCTGGGGGAAATAGACGATGACAAACGGAGGGATTTCCGACTCGTCGGAAACCGATACCAAGGAAACGAGCGGAAACGTCGTCGCGGAACTGTCCACGTCGTTGGACGGGTTCATCGCCGGGCCGAACGCGGGGATCGACAACCCGCTGGGGGACAGCGGCGAACGACTCCACGAGTGGGTGTACGAACTGGCGAGTTGGCGCGAGTTACACGGTCTCGACGGGGGGAAAACGGGCATCGACGACGACATCCTCGCCGAATCGTTCGAGAACGTCGGCGCGGTCGTGATGGGAAAGCGGATGTTCGACACCGGCGAGGAACCGTGGGGTGACGACCCACCGTTTCAGGTTCCGGTGTTCGTCCTCACGCACGACCATCGAGGAACGGAGGAACGACGGGGTGGAACGACGTTCACCTTCGTCACCGACGGCGTCGGGAGCGCGCTCGAACGGGCAAGAGCGGCCGCGGGTACCGACGACGTGTCGGTCGCGGGCGGGGCGAACGTTGTCCAGGCGTTTCTGGGTGCGGACCTTCTGGACGAAATTCGACTTCACATCGTCCCTGTCCTGCTCGGGGACGGGGTTCGCTTGTTCGACCATCTCGACTTCGAACCGCTCGAACTCGAAAAGACGCGGGTGGTGGACTCGCCCGACGTGACACACCTGTGGTACCGCGTCGAGCGGTAATCGGATCGGAGTCAGAACCGGTCGAGCGAGAACAACTCGATATCGTGGCGACTCTCGCCGTCGATGGCGAGGTCGGCCAGAATCTCGCCGACGACGCTTGACAGCTTGAACCCGTGGCCCGAAAAGCCCGCGCCGACGACGACCTGTGGGTGGTCCGGAAGCACGTCGATGATGAAGTGTTCGTCCGGCGAGTTGGTGAACAGACACGTCTCCAAGCGCATCGTCGGTCCGGCCGCGTCGGGGAAGTAGCGTTCCGTGAAATCGCGGAGGACGCGCTCGTCAGCGGGCGTCGGGTCGGCCACGTCGTCCGGGGAGACGTTCTCGTGGAAGTGGTTGTACTTGCCGACCTTGTACCCGGGAACGCCGTACTCCGGGAAGCCGTAGAAGTAGCCCTCCTCGCAACCCATCGTGAAGACCGGAAACGAATCGGGTTGGAACGCCTCGGAGTCGTCGGGGTGGAACCAGCCCAGCACTTGCCGCTCCGGTCTCGCCTCGGCCCGCAGCATCGGCAGCATGTTCGCGGCCCACGCGCCCGCCGTGACGACCATCGTGTCGGCGGTGTAGCTCCCCTCCCTCGTTTCGACGCGGACACCGCCGTCGGCGGTTGGCTCCCAGTCGAGGACGCCTTCCCGGGCGCGAATCTCCGCGCCGTGTCGGTGTGCCTCGTTCACGTGCGCGACGACGCACTGTTCGACGTGAAGGAAGCCGCCGTCCGGTTCGAAAATAGCGACGAAGCCCTCGGGCAGGTCGTAGCCCGGATATCGTTCGCCCACCTCTTCGGCGGAAAGCCGTTCGAACGCCAATCCGTGTGTCTCACAGGATTCGCGCGCACCGGCGACCTTCTCGCTGCCCTCCGGGCCAGCGACGATACATCCGGTCGTGTGGAGAAGCCGTGTCGGATGCGTGGCGTCCAGTTCGTCCCACAATTCGTAGGCACGTTCCAGCAGCGGGACGTAGTCCGGGTGCTCGTAGTACGCCTTCCGGATGATCCGCGTCACGCCGTGTGAGGACCCCATCGAATGCGGAATATCGTAGCGTTCCAGGCCCAAGACGTTCTCGCCGCGCTTTGCGAGGTGGGCCGCCGTCGCGCTTCCCATGCCGCCGACG
>NZ_JBAWAC010000239.1:0-4748 GCF_049589095.1 Haladaptatus sp.
GGGTCGTCGGGATGCAGTCCCAGTTTTACCCCCGCCTCCTCGGCGACGGGGACGACCTCGGCGAGGAACGATTCGAGGTTCGTCCAGAGTTCCTCGGCCGTCGTGTCCGCCGCGGCGGGGCGTGGACCGCGTCGCATCAGTTCGTCGTCGTAGGCGGAGGTGCGCGAGTCGCCACGGGCCGGGACGGTCGTCGATGTCCGTGCCCATCGCAGTCCGGCCATCCAGTCGTAGCAGACGACCGGGATATCGAGCGTTCCGAGGTTGCGCAAGAGGGTTTTGAACCGGGCGATTTCCTCGTCGCGTCCGTCGGTCGCCAGACGCGTTGCGTCCGTGAGCGGGACCCCGCCCTCGAACGCGGCGATTTCGAGGCCGTAGTCCTCGAAACGGGTCTTCATCCGCAGGAGTTCGTCGAACTCGTAGGGACGGCTCCCGTCGCCGAGTTCGAGCGTGTGGACCACGACGTGTTCGATACCGATCTGTGCGGCCTGTTTCCACCGTTCACAGGGTTCGGGTGGAAGCACGAGTGCGGGTTTGATAGGGAGTCACCGGTTCCAACACTCGCGGCCGGGACCGAAATAGTATCGATTGGCGGGGGTTTGATAACCGCGGGGAGGGGAAGAATTATATCGTCGCATCGGAATTCAGTAGCCAGTATGCAGACAGCCACCCTTAGTGGGAGCTGGGAGTTTCGACGCCACGGTAGCGAAAACTGGCACAAGGCAACCGTTCCCGGCGGGATATACGGCGATCTACTGAACGCGGGTCTGATCGACGACCCGTACGAGCGGGATACCGAACTGGACGTACAATGGGTCGGAGAATCCGACTGGGAGTATCGCCGGACGGTCACCTTCGACGAGGAGTTCTTCGACCACGAACGGATCACCCTCCAGTGTGACGGTCTCGACACCGTCGCGACCGTTACCGTCAACGGCGAGGTCGTCGGCGAGAGCGATAACATGTTCCGGGGGTACGAGTTCGACGTCGTCGACGCCCTGACGGTCGGGGAGAACGAGATTCGCGTTCGATTCCGCTCGCCGGTGGAGTACGCCGCCGAGCGTTCCGAGGAGCATCCGTACGACGTTCCGACGCTCCGCTATCCCGTGGACCAGCCCGCTCGGAACTTCATCCGGAAGGCCCAATGCCACTTCGGCTGGGACTGGGGACCGTGTCTCCCGACGGTCGGCATCTGGCGCGACATCCGGTTGGTCGCCCATTCCTCGCCGCGAGTCGAGTACGTGACGCCGGTACAACGCCACGGATCGGAGAACGTCGAACTCGACGTTCGGGTCGGCCTCTCGGTCCCGACGGCTGGCGAGTACACCGTAACGGCGGCGGTCGATGGAGCGGTCGAAACCCGGGAGGTGTCGCTCGATTCCGACGGCGAAATCGAGCTGTCGTTGACCGTCGAGGACCCCGACTTGTGGTGGCCGTCCACGCAAGGCGACCAACCGCTGTCCGATCTCGACGTGACGGTCCAGGGTGCGGAATCCCACTCGGTGACCGAGCGGATCGGATTCCGGGAAATCGAACTGGTCCGCGAACCGGACGAGGACGGCGATGGTGAAGGGTTCCATTTCCGCGTGAACGGCGAACCGATTTTCGCCCGGGGAGCGAACTGGATTCCGGCGGACGCCCTCTACCGAAACGTGACGAGCGAGGTCTACGACGACCTGCTGTCGAGCGCCGTGGACGCGAACATGAACGCGATTCGCGTGTGGGGCGGCGGCTACTACGAGCGCGACGAATTCTACCGACTGTGCGACGAGAAGGGATTGCTCGTCTGGCAGGATTTCATGTTCGCCTGTGCGCAGTACCCGGGCGACGATGAGTTCGTGGCATCGGTCGAGGCGGAAGCGCGCTATCAGGTTCGGCGTCTCTCCTCGAACCCCTCGGTCGCGCTCTGGTGTGGCAACAACGAACTGGAAGTCGGCGTCGAGAGCTGGTTCGCGGACAGCGAGAACATCGACCGGTTGGAAGCCGACTACGACCGACTGTTCCGTGAGACGCTGAAGGACGTCGTGGCCGAGGAGGACCCCTCGCGCCCGTACTGGTCCGCGTCGCCGTCCAGCGGTCCCGACCGGGTCGATCCGGAAAACGAGAACCGGGGCGACATCCACTACTGGGGCGTTTGGCACGAGGGAAAGCCGTTCTCGGCGTTTCAGGAAACCGAGCCGCGATTCGTCTCCGAGTTCGGCTACCAGTCGTTTCCGTCCGTGGAAACAGTGGCCGACGTGGTTCCGGAGGACCAACACAATCCGACCGCGCCGCTGATGGAACACCACCAGCGCAACGAGGGAGGGAACAAGCGCATCCTGCAACGGATGGCCGACCACTTCCGGATGCCGTCGAACTTCGACGATTTCGTCTACCTGAGTCAGATTCAACAGGGAATGGCGATCCGAACCGCGGTCGAACACTGGCGGCGGTTGAAACCCCACTGCATGGGGGCAATCTACTGGCAACTCAACGATCTCTGGCAGTGCGCCTCGTGGTCGTCGGTCGAGTACGGCGGCGGGTGGAAAGCGCTCCACCACATGACCCGCCGGTTCTACGCCCCGACGCTGCTTTCGATGGTCGAGGACGGGGACGACCTCGAACTGTGGCTCACGACCGACGGCACCGAACCATCCCCCGGAACGGTCGCCGTCGAAGCCGTCACGATGGACGGAAATCGACTGTTCAAGGGGGAGTTCGATGCGGAAGGAGGGGAGAGCGAAAGCGTCCGCATCGGTCGCGTCGATATCGAGGACGCGCTCGGCGACGCTCCGCGCTCGGACGTGCTGTTTCGGGCGACGCCGCTCGACTTCGAGGCCCGCCCCGCGTTCCACTTCCTCGTTCCGTACAAACGGCTCTCGCTGCCGGAAACGGCGGTCGAACTGTCGGTGTCGGAGTCGGACGGGGAACTAACCGTCAGCGCGTCGGCCGCCGCGCTCTTCGTCGAGTTGCAGGACGACCGCGATGGGCGGTTCGGCGACAACTACTTCCACCTCGCTCCGGGCGAGGAACGGACGGTCGGATACGAAATCGATGGAACCGCCGACGGGAAAACGGTCGAGGAATCGATTTCGGTCCGTCACCTCGCGGAAACGTACTGAATGAGTCTCGGCAGTCGTGGCGGCGACGGAGCGGTCGTCCCGACTCCATCTCGGCGCTCGGCACTCCGCGGCAATGCGACCGGTACCGAGATATCCCGTTACGGCTCCGCTACTCAGTAGGGTCACGCGTCTGTTCTCACGGAAAACCATCGTCCGATGCCGACGGACGACAGTAACCACCGTATTTTATGTCGGATTGGGGAAGAGATCGTCGCCACGGGACGAATCACGACCTCCGAATGGGCACGGGATGGAAGCGGAGGAAATGCTGTACTCACAGGAGTGTTTGATCATTTCAAATAATATGTGATCGCACAGCCAGCGCCGTCGATTCGAGGGCGGTATAGCGTGGGAACTGGGGAGGCGACGACACACGTACCAAGATCGCTTCGACGGGTTTGTTCGTTCGAAGAGTGGCGAACGGGACGCGTTTCCGAGACGGGATCCGTGGACGAACGGGGTTTGACATGGTCAACCAAAAGGAACCAATACACGATTTGTTTGATTTGATCAAACAATACCGATCGGAATCCGGGACGAAGCGAAGCGCCAGCGGAACAGCGAACGGTAGCGTCAGGTGTATTCAGCCGATTGGGAGAGTGGATCGGAAAGCCATTACAGAAATATGGTTGTAACAGTTGAGGTTATTTGGTAAAGCGGGCGAACGGCATCGAAGTGAATTTCGTTTGATCTAATCAAATACACCCGTCGTACACCGTCGCTTCGGGACAACCACTGTCGGTCACGACCGCCGTCGATCGCGTGCCCTCACCGATGTTGGAGACGGTCGGATCGAACTGGACTTTACATTATTATGCTTGTAAATATTCGGGTGGGAACCTCCCACACCAAGAAAACACGGCTGATGACTGTATGACGAACTACATGAATGACACGATATGAATTCAGGTAATTATCAACTGCCAGTGTATTTCCGTCCGGTACTTGGAACCGAAGCTACACTCGGCGAAAAAAGAACTACGAGGGGATATTACTGATAGACATTCGTACACCACACGAGGCGAGATCTAAATTTATGGTTCGTAGAACCGATAAGAGACCACGCATCGCGACTTTGAGCGCAGAAGAAGCCCACAACCGGTTCAGGACGTTGAATTCCGAAATTAACGGGAATAATAACACCTTGTCGATCGACGGAAACCGTGTGTGTATCACCGGGTTTGCCGGTTCAAAAACGCGACCGGAAAACGCGCCGGGGAGTCATCGTGGTCAGCAACAGAGAAAAGAAAGGGATCGTACCGGTTTTCCCTCCGTTCCGATTCCGGTTGACGGCCGAGCAGTTTCATAAAACCATATGTGCGAAAAATTAGCACACGAGCAGTACCGCCGAGCACTTTGCATCCGAAGGGTGACTGGACCGCCGTCGAGAAATGGATAATATTCTGATAAATTGCTTTCTAACCGGTTCTAAAGCACGAAAGAGCGGCGCGGCGGGGTTTCCGCTTCTCTCTCTTGACTTACAGTCGCGACAGGAGGACGTCTTCGTCCTCGATGCTTTCGATGACGTACTCCATGAACTGGTTCGCTTTCGCTCCGTCCACGAGGCGGTGATCGTAGGAGAGGTGGAGTTCGATCCGCGGACGGACTTCGACCTCGCCGTCCTCGGTGGCGACGGGTTCGTCTCGGACC
>NZ_JBAWAC010000240.1:0-11503 GCF_049589095.1 Haladaptatus sp.
GTGCCATACAGAGTGATTTTCGTCTGTTCATACTGGAACGCGCCGTTTAGGGGACGACGCAGTTGATATCGAATGAAAATCCGTGGTCCGGTATATGCTTTGTGAACGCGTGAGTTATTCGACAACCAATCTTGATTTCTCGGCTACCGCTTCCGCCTCCTCGAACTCACCGCCACCGAGAAGGCCGCGGGCGGCGCGCTTGCCCCATTCGACGGCGGGTTGGTTGAAGGTCTCGACGCTGTACAGTTCGCCTGCGAGGACACACGCCGCTTCCAAGCAGTAACAGAGTTCGCCGAGTCCGTACTCGTCGACGCGGTCGATTTCCAGACGGACGTTCGGTTGCCCGGACGCCGCGAGACTCGCCTCAGTCGCCTCGAACTCGGCCGACAGCAACGTTCCGAGGCTGCTCCCGCCCAGATATTCGAGACCGGGGAGGTCGGTCTCGGGAATCGAACGGTCCTCCCGTTCCGTCGGGCGGACGAACGTCACCATCTTGTCCGACGGTCCGGCCCGGTACAGTTGGAGTTGTGAGTGCTGGTCGGTCGCACCGAGTGCACGCACCGGCGTCTGTCCCACACCGTCCTTCCCCAGACTTTCGGCCCACAGTTGCGCGAACCATTCCGCGTACGTCTCCAGCGATTCGGCGTAGGGCATCATCGCGTTGACCCCCGCGCCGCGTTCGTCCAGCGCGTAGGTGATGGCCCCGTAGGCGTACGCTGGCGACTCGAACAGCGACCCTGACAGTCGGTCAGCCTCGGCCTGCGCGCCGTCGAGGACCGCCTCGATGTCGTGGCCCTGGATCGCGGCACACGCCAGTCCGACCGTCGAGAGCATCGAAAATCGACCCGGGACGCCGTCGGGAACGTCGAGCGCGGGCAGGTCGTGACGGTCGGCGAGGTCGCGGAGGTTCCCCTCTTCGCCCGTCGTGACGAACGTCTGCTCGGTCCAATCCACGCCTGCCGACTCCATCGCGTCGCGGACGACGAGGAAGTTCGCCAGCGTCTCCGCCGTCGTTCCGGAACGCGAGACGACGTTGACCGCGGTGTCGGCGAGCGAGATTCGGTCGAGCAGGGACGCGACGTGTTCGGGGTCCACGTTGTCGAGGAAGTAGGCGTCCACGTCCGACTCCAACCCGTGCGCGAGCGTCGCCGCGCCGAGCGCGCTGCCGCCGATGCCGACCGTCAGCACCGTCTCGACGTCGGCGAACGGTTCGACTGCGGTCCGAATCTCCTCCGGGTTCGTCGTCTCCGGAAGGTTCAGAGCCGCGTAGCCGTGTTCGTCGTTCGCTCGTCCGGTTTCGATTCGCTCGTGGGCGTCCGCGACGCGGTCGTCCAATCGGGACAATGTGTCGCGCGAGACGCCAGGCGAGGCGACGCTGTCGAGAGCGTTGCCGAGATCAACTCGCATACGAAATTCCCCACCGTCGGACGTAAAAAAGACACCCCCTTCGAGGCGGGAAAATAGTTCCCGAACGGTAGGTCGGCGTTCCGTCGAGACTCCCGTCCCGACAACCGTCGTCGTTTCTTGAACGGACACAACAGCCAGAGAACAGCAATCGACGCAACCGCAGGTTCCTCGTTACTTCCCGTGAGCGAAGCGAACGGACTCGGCGCGGACCGGAGAGGCACGAAGTGCCTCGAAGGGAGCACCGATGTTTTGGTCCAGATTTTGCCAGGGAGCCAGCCGAAACGACGACAGTAGTCGTCGTTTCGGCCTGCGACCGCAGCAAAAGGTGGTGGTTAAAAGGTGGGTTCTTAGTAGGCGTACCGCAGGTTCGGGACCGTCGTGTCGTCACCGGCTTCCATCTTTTCGAGCGCGTCTTCGAAGTCGGCCATGGTGACTTCGGTCCGCTCGTCGCGGATGGCGACCATGCCGGATTCGGTGGTCAGGCTCTCTATCTCCGCACCGCTGAAGCCGTCGGTTTCCTCGGACAGGCGGTCAAAGTCCACGTCGTCGGCGAGGTTCATGCGCTGGGTGTGGATTTCGAGGATACGGCGACGGCCCTCCGCGTCCGGGTTGGGCACTTCGATGAGGCGGTCGAAGCGACCGGGGCGGAGGATGGCGCTGTCGAGCATGTCGAAGCGGTTGGTCGCCGCGATGATGCGGATGTTGCCACGGTCCTCGAAGCCGTCCATCTCCGAGAGCAGTTGCATCATCGTCCGCTGGACTTCGGCGTCGCCCGACGTCTTCGAGTCGGTGCGCCGCGAGGCGACGGCGTCGATTTCGTCGATGAAGATGACGGCGGGTTCGCGTTCGGCCGCGAGCGAGAACAGGTCGCGGACGAGTTTCGCACCCTCGCCGATGAACTTCTGGACGAGTTCCGACCCGGCCATCTTGATGAACGTGGCGTCGGTTTCGTTGGCGACCGCTTTCGCCAGCATCGTCTTCCCGGTTCCCGGCGGCCCGTGGAGGAGGACGCCGCTCGGCGGTTCGATACCGGCCTCCTCGAACTGTTCCGGGTTGACGAGCGGTTCCTCGACCGCCTCCCGGACTTCCCGAATCTGGTCGCCGATGCCACCGATGTCCTCGTAGGTGACGCTCGGCGACGCGTCGACTTCCATTGCCTGTGCACGGGCATCCTTTTCGGTGTCCAACACCCGTTGGATGGTGAACGAATCGTTGACCGCGACGCGGTCCCCTGCCTCGATGTCGGACCGCATCTGGACCGCCACGTCGGTCAGCACTTCCTGGTTGTTGCCGTGTTGTTTGATGATGATGCCGTCGTCGGTAACGTCCTCGACGGTCGCGACGTACAGCGAAGTCGTTTTCAGCATCTCGTTTTCGCGCTGTAGTTTGTCGACCTCTTCGGAGAGGTTCTCGTGTCGCTCCGCGGCCGCATCGACGCGCTCACGCAGTTTGTCGTTGACTTTGGTGATATCCGTAAAATGATCTTGAAGCGCCGACAGGCGCTCATCGTCGGACATGTCCGGGTCCAGTTCAAGCGTCGGACGGTCGGGAACGGATGGACTACGTGACATTTGTTATTCGTCCGTAAGGCGCCACATTAAAAGTGCCTTTGGGTCGCGGGGTATCCACAAAGTTGGTATAGCTGCATCTATCGGCGCGGATTGCCGGGAAATTCCACGCAAAAAAAGCGCTGACGAGTGGAAAAAACGACGCGCGTTAGAGCAGTTCTTCCATCTCGTCCAGTCGCTCACCGTACACGTCCAGCGCACGCTGAATGGGTTCGGGCGAACTCATATCGACGCCCGCACCTTGGAGCAGTTCGAGCGGGTACTCGCGCGACCCGTTACGCAGGAAGTCGAGATACCGTTCCGCGGCGGGTTCGCCTTCCTCCAAAATCTTATCAGCCAGTGCGACGGCGGCGCTGATCCCCGTGCTGTACTGGTAGACGTAGTAGGCACGATAGAAGTGTGGGATACGCATCCATTCGCGCTCGATTCGGTCGTCGACGACAGCCGGTTCGTAGAACTCGCGCTTCAGGTCGCCGTACACCCCGTCGATCCTATCGGGTGTGAGCGCCTCGTCGTTCTCCGCGAGCTGGTGGACTCGGTGCTCGAAATCGGCGAACAGCGTCTGTCGGTAGAGCGTCGAACGGAACCGTTCCAGATACTCGTTCAGAATGTGTCGGCGGAGGTCGCGGTCCTCGACCGTTTCGAGGAGGTGGTGGGTCAACAGCGCTTCGTTGACGGTGCTGGCGACTTCGGCGACGAAGATCTCGTACCCGCTGTACGCGTAGGGTTGTTCCTCGCTCGTCAACTGCGAGTGAAGGGAGTGACCGAGTTCGTGTGCCAGCGTGTACATCGAGGAGATGTCGTCCTGATAGTTCATCAGGATGAACGGCTGGGTGTCGTAGGTTCCGCCGCTGTAGGCACCCGCCCGCTTGTCTTTCGTCTCGTACACGTCGACCCACTGTGATTCGATCCCCTCGGCGACACGCGATTGATAGTCGTCACCGAGCACTCCCACCGCGTCCACGACGTACTCGACCGCTTGGTCGTAATCGAGGTCCGGGCTTTCGGTGTCCGTCATCGGCATGTACACGTCCCACATCTGCAGTTCGTCCACGCCGAGACTCTCGCGTTTGAGTTCCACGTGCTTGTGGAGTTTGTCGAGGTTGTCACGAACGGTATCGAGGAGGTTGTCGTACACCTCGACGGGGACGTTCGGGCCGTCCAACGCGGCCTCGCGTGCGGTCTCGTAGTTCCGGGCGCGGGCGTACTTCACGTCGGATTTGACGCTGTTTTTGTACGCCGCACCGACCGAGTTCCGAACGTCGCTCCACTCGTCGAAGTAGTTCTCGTAGACGGTCTGACGGAACTCGCGGTCCTGATTTTTGAGCAGGTTGACGAAGTTGCTTTGGGTGATCTCGACCGACTCCCCGTCGGGGTTTTCGACCGTCGGGAACGTCATGTCGGCGTTCGAAAGCATGCTGTAAATCTCGTTCGGCGCGCCGGTGACTTCGCCGAACTCCGCGAGCAGGTTCTCGATCTCGGCCGAGCGGGTGTGCTCTTTCATCCGAATCGTGTCGTCCAACGCGTGTTCGTACTCCTCGAGTCCGTCCGTTTCCGCGATCATCCGGTCGAGTTCCTCGCGGTCGAGCGACTGAATCTCCGGTTCGATGAAACTCGTCGCGCTTCCCGCACGGGACGCGAGCGACTGGGCACGCGAGGCGAGTGCTTGGTACTCCTGGTTGGACGTGTCCTCGTCGCTTCGCATTCGAGCGTAGGAAGCGACCATCGACACTTCGCGTCCGAGTTCGTCGGTGAGTCGAAGTACCGTGAGGAGCGTCTCGCCGTCCTCGGTGACCTGTCCCTCGTACTCTTCGAGTTCGTTTAGCCGCTCCTCCACGTCCTCGTATGCGTCCTCCCACTCGTCGTCGGTCGCGTAGATACTCTCCAGATCCCACTTGTATTGGGCGTCGATATCGCTCCGTTCGGGAACAGAACTCATACCACGACCTACGACTAGCCCCGCCGTAAACGTTGATATTCCGGAATGAGGGGATTTCCGCTGAAACGAGGTTTTTAACCGATGACGACGCAGTGGCTGTATGACCGACGAGACGGCACGCGCGCTCGGCGAAATGTGGCAGGACGACTATCCGTGGACCTTCTTAACGAAACTGACCGAACTCGAAAACAGGATGGGTGGCCATCCCGGTGAGGAACGAGCGGCGGAACTGGTCGTGGAGGCGTTCGAACGTGCCGGGGCACGAAACGCACATACCGAAGCGTTCGACATGAACTGTTGGACCCGCGGGTCGGCCGAACTCGCGGTTACCGACCCGGTCGAACGGTCGTTCGAAACCATCGCGCTCCCGTACTCGCTGGCGGGTGACGTGCAGGGAGAACTGGTAGACGTCGGTCACGGTATGCCCGAGGACATAGACGAGGTCGACGTGGCCGGAAAGATTGCCGTCGCCAGCACGACGACGCCCGACGGAAGCCGGTTCATCCATCGAATGGAAAAGTTCGGACACGCCGCCGCCGCGGGTGCGGAAGCGTTCATCTTCCACAATCACGTTCCGGGACAGCTTCCGCCGACCGGTTCGCTCACGTTCGGGGACGAAGCCGCTCTTCCCGCCGTCGGCGTTAGCAAGGAGACCGGCGCGTGGTTGACCGAGTACGCCGAAACGGGCGCAACCGCGAGGCTGGTCGTCGACGCGACGACCGAACCGGGAACCAGTCACAACGCCGTGGCGGAACTCGGTCCCGAGACCGACGAGGAGGTCGTCGTCGTCGCCCACTTGGATTCACACGACATCGCGGAGGGAGCACTCGACAACGGCTGTGGCATCACCACCGTCGTCGCGGCGGCCCACGTGCTCGCGAAGATGGACCTCGACACGCGCGTTCGAGTCGTGGGCGTCGGCTGTGAAGAGATCGGGTTACTGGGCGCACAAGCGTTGGTCGGATCGCTCGATACGGAGCGGACGAAAGCCGTCGTGAACGTCGACGGTGCCGGTCGATTCCGTGACATGCGGGCGTACATGCACGGCTCCGAGACGATGCGTTCGGTGATCGAAACCGTCTCCGATGACGCGAACCAACCGATCTCGATTCAGGAGGGCGTCCATCCGTTCAGCGACCACTGGCCGTTCCTGAAGGCAGGCGTTCCGGCGCTCCAACTCCACAGTGAAGCCGACGTCAGCGCACCCGGCCTTCGGGGACGTGGCTGGGGTCACACTCACGCCGACACGCGGGACAAGGTCGACGACCGCAACCTCCGCGAACACGCCATGCTGGCGGCGTTGTTGATCCGGGAGGTCGCATCGCGCGACGAGATTCCGCGTCCGAAACCGGACGAAATCGTGGAAAACCTCCGTGAACAGGAGTACGAGGAGGGGATGCGAGCGGCGGGTATCTGGCCCGACGGCTGGAACTAGGCTCGATTCGTGATTTCCGCCCGAACGATCTCTTCGACGAGTATTGCAAGTCCGCGAACGATGAGATATACGCCACCGACGAGCGACGCGAGTGCGAGGAGGGCGAAGATGACGGTTCCGAGGAACCCGAACGCTCCCATCACGAACACGCCGAGCGTTCGTCCCAAAAACATCGCCAACAGCCCCAGCACGATATTTACCGTTACTTCCCACAGCAATCCATCATTAACCATACTGAAAAGAAGGGGGAGTTCGGTATATATCTATTCGATAGTTCGACAGATGTCCCGCGCCACGCGACTCCTCGTCCGCCGTTCCACTCGGAGGTCGCCGAACACGTCGTGGAGGCTTTTCGTCGCCGCGCCGTCCACCGCGAATTCGAGATCGTAGCCCACATCGGCGAGGTAGAGCGGATAGGCGGGTGCACACGGAACGCCTTCCTTCCCGTCGAGCGGTTCCGACGCGAGTACGCGGTCGATCTTCGCCATCTCCTCCTCGCCGGTCGCGATGGCGTGAATCAGCGAGACGATCCGCCGGACGAGGTTTCTGGCGAAGCCACTGGCACGGAACGTGAAGACGAGGTATTCGTCGTCCTGGAGCACGTCGATATCGAGATCGCGGACGGTTCCCTCGGTGTCCGGGGTCAGGTTGTGAAAGTCGTGTTCGCCCGAGAGCCGTCTCGATGCCTCCTTTGCCAGCCCGAGGTTGGCTCGTGGCGCATGTGAATGATAGACATACTCCCGGTAGTAGGCGTCGTGAGTCGCGTGAAACGCCGGATCGACGTCCGCGCTAGCCCAGACGCGAATCTCGCCCGGGAGTTCGCTGTTGAACGCCGACGGGGAGAGCCACTCGGGGCACTCGAAGGCGACCGTCTGTGCGAGGGCGGACACGCCCGCGTCGGTTCTTCCGGCGGCGGCGTACCCCTCCGGTACGTTGTCCGCGACGCCGAGGGCACACAGGGAATCGAACAGGGTATCCTCGACGGTCGGGACGTCCGGCTGTCGCTGGAATCCGTAAAACGGGCTACCGTCGTAGGCGACTCGAAAGGCGCGCATCGACAGTCGGTACACGAGCCGAGCCTTTAGTTCGTCGGTTGTTACCGCCTCTGCGGAGGTTCGCTGGGAAATCGTACCGGAAAACAGGGCCGTTGTTCGAATCGAGTATCCTCGGAGTATATTCGAAATCCGGGGTTAACGTTCCCCGGTGAATCCCGTAACGTAGGTCTGTTCGTGGGCGGGGAACACGTCGGCGATGGTCTCGTCCCCGTGTCCGTCCGCGAGGAGTGTTCGAAGCTCGGCCTCGTAGTCGGCCTTCCGAATCTCGTCGCTCGGTCCGGACTCCACGTCGAGCGTCGCCGCGACGAGACGGTCGACGGCACCCCGGCCGAATCCGGAGAGTGGAACGATGTAGTCGATACCGTGGCGGTCTTCGAGACTCTGGGCTTGTGCACGCGAGACGGTCGGCACGCGGTCATCACGGCGCGTGCCGTCGGCGATCGCGTTGAACCCCATCGCTGCGACGGCTTCCAACGCGTGGAGATGGACGTGTTGAATGCCGTTTCGCGGATAACCGTCCTCGACCATCCGCTCGACGGCTTCGTCCGCGACCTCCCGGTCGAGTTCGACCGCCTCGAAGTCGAAACCGGTCGCCTCGGCGGTGTCTCGGGCGTGTTTCCAATCGTCCGTGACGCCGAAGTGAGCCGTTACGAGGGTGATGTCGTAGAAGTCGTCCAGTATGAGTGCGGCAAGGGTCGAATCCTTGCCACCGCTGTAGAGGAGTCCGAGCTCCATCTCAGCGGCGCTTGATGTTGAAGCTCGTCTTCTCGGGCTTCAGTTCGCGTAGCAACTCCTTCATCTTCGCGTCGTCTATTTTTCCGTTGATACGGCCGCTCTGTGCGATCGCCAGTATCTGTTGTTCGACCTGTTCCGCGAACTGCGGTTTGCTCATGCGAACCGAGTTCAGTCGCTTTCGCGCGCCGTCGGTCAGGTACTGTCGAAGCAACGCCTGTTTCTGGGCGTTCGCTTGCTGTTGTGCTTGCTGTTGAGCTTCTTCTTGCTGTTGCTGATCCTGTAGCTCCTCCATTTTCTGCTTTCGAAGCTCTTCCAATCGTTCGTCGTCGGGATTTCCACTCATCTCTTATCGGTTGTTTACCCCGCACGACCAAAAACAATTACGGACGTTTCGTTCCGCACGGCGCGAGGCGAGAAATCGGATACCGATGACTGGTCGGGGGTGGAAAACGGGAAAACGTCGATGGTTCAGGCGTAGCGTTCGAGTTCCGGTCGGTCGAGGTCGGAGAGGACTTCCCCGGCGGTGTCGTCGAGAAGGCTTCGACCGTCAGCCGTGATTTCGCGGCCGCGGTGTTCGTTGGACTGGATGAGGTCTTCCTCTTCGAGTTGTTGGAGGATGATTCGGATGACCTTCTTGCTGCCGTCCGATCGGTGGCTCGGGGCGACGGCGTAGCGGTTCGAACCGTCCTTGCTGCCGCCGTATTCGGTCGAGAGGCGCTCGACACCGATGGGGCCGTTCATGGCGACCTTTCGAAGGAGGCTTCCGGCGCGGATGTACCAGAAGTTCTCCTGTTCCGGTGGCAGTTCGCGCTGGGAACCCGTCTTCGTGAATTCTGCCCAGTCCGGTCGGTCAAATCGTTCTTCGAGGTCGTCGGCGAGCGCGTCGATAAGCGCATCCGCCGGAACGTCGTAGAGCGTCGTCATAGGACAGATTTCCTTGCGACGGCGTTTAAAGCCATCGTTACGGAGTAGGGACCTACCGTCAGTCGCTCCTGATGCTGCCGGTCTTCGCGTTGTCGGCTTCCAACATCGCCGTCGTCGAACCGCCGATGAGAACCGGAAGGAAGTACGTCGCCCCGCGGTGAATCAGCGCTGCCGCGCTCGCCGTCGTCGCTGAGACCCCGGCGATGGGGACGAGTAGGATAACCAGCACGGCGTCGACTCCGCCGAGACCACCGGGAAGTGGGGTAATACTGGCCATACTTCCGAGGGGGATTACGAACAGAACGGCCGCGAACGGAACGGTGTATCCGAGCGCGTAAAACGACAGCCAGAGTGACACCGCCGAGAGAAACCATCCGAACGCCGAGAAAAACATCGAAAGCGCGAGGCCACGACGGTTCCCTGCGACGCGTTCGATAGCGTCGAAAAACCCTCGAAGGCGGTGAACTACCGCCGCTTTGCTCGTCGGCGTGAGCCGCGGCACGAACCGGGCCAAGCCACCGACGACCCTCACGACGATGTCGGCAATCTTCATCTCGACTTGGTTACGGTTCCGCCATGCGAGGATTGCGACGATAGGAACGGCGATGGCGACTGCGACGAGAGTGAGCGCAACCATCACGAGGGCATGTCCGAGCGTGAGCACTGTCGCGTAGTAGGCCACACCGACGAGCGCGAAAGAGATGGACGGGACGAAGTTGATGGAGTCCACGCTGGCGATAGCGCCGAGGCTCGACTCGTAATCGGCGTTCGTCGTCCGCGAGATGAGCAGCGCGGCGAACGGTTCGCCGCCCGCTTGCCCGAACGGAGTGACGTTGTTGGCGAACGTCGCACCGGCGTAGAGCGAAAACGCGCGCAGCACGGTGATACGAATCCCGAGAACCCGGAGGACGGTACGGAGCGACATCGACCACGAGAAAAGCCACGCTAGGGCGACGACGGCGACGGCGATGACGATTCGTCCATCGGCCATCGTGAGCGACGTCATAATCTCGTTGATACCAGCGAGTGAAAAGATGACGAGCAGAACGGCAATCGCCGCTACGAAGCCGACGATTATCGTTCGCATGTCACCCAAGTCGAGACGCATCACGTTCCTAATATCGCGGGGGTGGCTTGAAGCCAACGAAGACCGTTCGGCTTTTTCCCCCGCCGCGAGCAAACCACGTGTATGGACGAACGCGCCGCGCTCCGGCTACTTGCGGGCGAGCTCCCCGACGCGGGAGATGACGCCGCCGTCATCGACGGACACGTGCTGACTACGGACATGCTCCACGAGACGACGGACTTCCCGGGTGGAACGACCCGATACACCGCTGGCTGGCGAGCAGTCGGCGCGTCCCTCTCCGATGTCGCGGCGATGGGTGCAAGCGCGGTCGCTGGCGTCGCCGTCTACGCGGCCCCCGAATTCGAACCGGCGGAACTAGAATCCTTCGTCGAGGGTGCGAGCGACGTCTGCAAGTCCGTCGGCGCGCGGTACGTCGGCGGCGACTTGGACACGTTCGAGGAGTTCACCACGTCCACGACCGTCCTCGGTCGAACTGACGACCCCGTTTTGCGTTCGGGAGCGACCCGAGGCGACCTGCTCTGTGTCACCGGAACGCTCGGCCGAAGCGGCGCGGCCCTTCGACTGTTCGAAGCGGGTGACGTGGAACGAGCGAACGATCTGTTTCGGTTCCAGCCACGGGTCGAGGATGGACGGGCACTCGCCCCGTTTGCGACCGCGATGATGGATTCGAGCGACGGCCTCGCGCGGTCGGTCCATCAACTCGCCGAAGCCAGTGGCTGTGGTTTCGAACTCGACGGCGAATCGATTCCCGTCGCCGAAAGCGTTCGGGAGGTTGCGTCGGATGAGGGGGACGAACGTGATTTGAGCTTCTTCTTCGGCGAGGATTTCGAACTCGTGTTCACCGTTCCCGAATCGCGGTTGGCTGACGCACGGACGGCCGCGCCGACGCCGATTTCGGTCGTCGGCGAAGTCACTGACGGGGGAGACGGTTCGGAGCCGAAAATTACGATCGATGGCGAACCGTTACCCGACCGTGGGTACACGCACGGGCGGACGGACGGAGAGTAGAGCGTCCTCGACTCAGGAGATGATTCTGATGGGCGTCGGCGTGAAACAGAGGATGCCGAGGACGAACGTGAGCAATCCGAGCAGTTTGCGGCGGGTATCGAGACTGCCGTCGTCGATGGGCGTCGCGGGACCCACGTACGCGAAGAACATCGAGAGGAAGCCCCAGATGACCCAGAGTACCGTCGCGTTGCTGACGTCGAGGACGTAGAAGACGTAGGCGGCGAGACCGAACAGAACGGCCGGAACGAGCGCGGCGATGCTCTCCTGGCGCTCGCCGATCATCGCGCGGACGATGTGGCCGCCGTCGAGTTGCCCGACCGGAATGAGATTGAGGAACGTGACGAA
>NZ_JBAWAC010000241.1:0-9261 GCF_049589095.1 Haladaptatus sp.
TCCCATGACGATGCCGATTTCGGGCGTTTCTTCCGTCGGTCGGTCGCGCTTTGCTTCGGCTTCGAACTGTTCGATTAGGGTCGTCACTGATTGTGCGGTGGTCATCGGAACGTGAGTGAGTCGGTGAGGTCTGTTGCAGCACCGTGCAGTTCGGTGAGCGTCGATTCGCCTACCGTCGCCGGGTCGTCGCCGCCGACGAGCGTGACGTGTCCCATCTTTCGGAGCGGGCGAACGTTGTGCTTGCCGTACCAGTGGAACGACGCGCCGGGGGTCGAGAGCACGCCCTCGACGCCCGAGAGGTCGGCGGGTTCCGGTTCGTCCACGTCGCCCAAAATGTTCGACATCACGATGGAACCGCGGAGCGTCGTCGCCCCGAGCGGGTACCCCAGCACGCCGCGGGCGTGCTGTTCGAACTGCGAGGTGAGCGCGCCTTCGATGGTGTAGTGCCCGGAGTTGTGCGGGCGGGGTGCGATTTCGTTCACGGAGATGTGGCCGTCCGGGCCTTCGAAGAGTTCGATACCGTACGTGCCGCGCCCGGAGAGGGTGGAGAGCACGTCGTGTGCGACGTCTTCCGCTCGCTCTCGAACGTCGTCGGTCGTGCGCGCCGGGACGACCGTCTGTCGCAGGATTTCGTCCTCGTGGACGTTCTCGCCGACGGGGAACGTCGCCACCTCGTCGTCGCCCTTCACGGCGATAACGGAGAGTTCGCGCTCGAAGGGGACGAACTCCTCGACCATCAGTTCGCCCGAGACTTGCGACATCGCGTTGTCCACGTCGTCCTCGTCCTCGACGGGGACGTTACCGTGCACGTCGTAGCCGCAGCGGCGGGCCTTCAGCATCATCGGATAGCCGAACTCCTCGCCCGCTTCGAGCAGGTCCTCGCGGGAATCGACTTGGCGGAAGTCCGGAACCGGGATGCCCCTGTCCTGCAGCGCGTGCTTCTGGACGAGTTTGTCCTGAATGGTTCGGAGCGTCGCCGGGTCCGGGTGAACCGGGACGTCGAACTCGTCGCTCACGGCTTCGAGCACGTCGGGGTCGGCGAGTTCGATTTCGAACGTCAACGCGTCGCTTCGCTTCGCGAGTTCTCGAATCGCGTCCTCGTCGTCGAAGTCGCCGATGATTTGGTCGCGGGCGACGAGCGACGCCGGGCAGTCGGGTGTCGGATCGAGGACGATCAGTTCGACGCCGAGCGGGGATGCCGCTTCCGCGAGCATCCGGCCGAGTTGGCCGCCACCGACGACGCCGAGGGTAAGCGGTGATGCCGTAACCATGTTGCCCGAAAGCTATCCCTGTGGGTGCATAAGATTTGCCAACTTGGACGAGAAATGCGCACGAACGTGTAACGGATTTCGGGCTATTCTGCTTGGTTCGCCTTCCGAAGTGCGCTCTTTTTGATGTAAATCGTCGTCGGAGCACCCCAGAGCGTCAGATCGTGTCGATACGCACGATAGCCGTCGAGATACTTCGCCACATCCCCTTCGCGTGAGGTTCGGGTGATGACGACCGGCGGCTGTCGGGTCTTCAGGCTCTCGTTGTCCAGCGTGCTGTCGACGCTCGCGTTCGCCATCTCGGTGTACCACGGTAGCGGGAGGCGGTTGTACCAGCCGCTCGCGGCCGGTGGTGGGCCGTCGTTGCTGCTCTCGTCCGGGACGTAGAACACGTAGTTACTCTGATCGTCCACGTAGCCGTAGTACAGGACGTCGGTCCCTCCCTCGTTCGCGTTCGACACTTGCTGTACCTTTTCCATCGTCGGTTTGATACCGGCGGCCGGTTGTCCCCACTGGACGATGTCGTTGTGGCGCTGTCCGCCGAACACGCTCGGCGTGTCGGGGTCTTGGGGATGCATGTAGACGACGGTCGTCGCCGGAAAGAGGATCAGTACGACGAGAACGAGCGAGATGACGCTCGTCGCGGTCGTTCCGACCCGGTCGTCGTCCTCGTACGCCTCCCGTCCCCAACGATAGATGACCCCCGCGCCGACGGCCGCGGGAATCATGAGCGGGACGATGGCGTGCACCGTCACCCACCCGGCCTGGATGTCGGTCACGAGCGGGTAGCCGAGGATGCTCACCACGCCCCAATAGAACGCGAACGAGACGAGGTCGCGGGGGCGGTCGTCGACGTATCGCGCCGCGATAAAACCGACGACGGAGAGGAGGACGACCACGATCGCGCCCTGTTCGAGTACCGTGATGAAGTGCTGAAGATAGGGAAGGTAGGCGTGACCCTGACTCGTCACCCACTGTCCGGTGAACTTGTCCCACGTCCCGAGCGTTGCCTCCCCGACGACCGCACCGAACATCGACGGATGCCCGAACGCCTTCCACAACCCCGGTCCGCTGGTTCCGTTCGCCCGGGGCGCGTAGAAGTAGACGATGATGACGAAAAACTCCACCAGCGCAACGAGGATGTGCGGAGCGAATCGAAGGAGCCCCCGACCGGTTTCTTTGGTCGTGTCGACGAACGTCTCGGTCCATTCCCGGTCGTGATTCCGGGAGAGGAGCAGTCGGTGGTCGAACAGCAGGACGAGCGCTCCGAGCCACGCGAGGACGTACAGAATGGCGTTTTCCTTCGTCGTGAAGCCGAGCGCCAACGCCGCGGTTCCGGCGTAGAGGTATCGTGCCTTCCCGGTCGCCTGTGCGCGAAGGTAGAAACCGAGCGCGAACACCATGAACGCCGCGAGCAACACGTCGTACCGCATGACACGGGAGTAGTAGAGGACGACGGGATTCACGGCGAGGAAGAAAGCGAACGCCACCATCTCGGAATCGCTGAGGTGGTCGCGGTAGAGCCACGCGGCCAGCGGCACCAATCCGGTGACGAGTGCCACCGGCAGTCGCGCCACGAAGTCGCTCGCGCCGAACAGTTCGAACAGGACGCTGTTCACCTGCGGGAAAAAGGGTCCGTGAATCGGCGGATAGTAATTCCAGACGCCGGTCTCCTGATAGCGGAGTATCCAGTAGCCGACGCGGGCTTCGTCCCAATGGGCGAATCGAGTGCCGAGACCGACAAGCCGGAGCGCCAGCGCCAGCACCGTGATGGCACAGATGAAAGCGAAACCCCGATTTCGGGCCGTCCACCCGGTCAGCGGGTGTTCGCCTGAACTCATTGTTTTGCCTCAAGACAGAGCGGGGATACAAGCCTTGCGGAGAGCGGTAGTTCTTTTAGCCGGGGTGGCCTCCCGCCACACATGGTAACGCTCGGACTCGTCGTCGCGGAGTTCAACGCGCCGATAACGGAGCAGATGGAGGCGTCGGCGCGTGAGGCTGCCGCCGAGCGAGGTGCGGAAATCGTCGAAACGCTACACGTTCCCGGTGCGTACGACTCCCCCCTCGCGGCGGACCGACTCGCGCGACGGGACGACATCGACGGGGTCGCGGTGCTCGGTGCCGTCATCACCGGCGACACCGACCACGATCACGTCATCACGACCGCAACGACACAGAAGCTCACCGACGTGAGCTTGGACCGGGATACGCCGGTCGCCCTTGGAATCACCGGACCGGGCATGTCGGCGGCGGAAGCACGCGAGCGTACCGACTACGGTGCACGAGCGGTCGAAGGTGCACTCGATTTGGTGGAAGAACTACAATGACGATGGAATTTTCGGAACGAATCGGACGTGTCGAACCGAGCGCAACGCTCGCGATCAGCAGCCTCGCGACAGAACTGAAAGCGGATGGTGCGGACGTCATCGACCTGAGCGTCGGTGAACCCGACTTCCCGACGCCGATGAACATCGTGGACGCCTGCGAGGAAGCGATGGAGGACGGCCACACCGGCTATCCGCCATCCAATGGCGTTCCCGAACTCCGCGAGGCCATCGCGGAGAAGCTACAAGAGGACGGTCTTTCGTACGAAGCGGACAACGTCATCGTCACGCCCGGTGCGAAGCAGGCGCTCTACGAGACGGTGCAGACAGTCGTCGACGACGGCGACGAAGTCGTCCTCCTCGACCCGGCGTGGGTGTCCTACGAGGCGATGGTGAAACTCGCGGGCGGCGACCTGAACCGCGTGGACCTCGCACCACACGACTTCAAACTCGAACCCGCCCTCGACGACCTCGCCGAGGCCGTCTCGGACGATACCGAGCTGCTCATCGTCAACTCGCCGTCGAACCCGACCGGCGCGGTGTACTCGGATAAGGCACTCGAAGGCGTCCGGGACTTGGCGGTCGAGCACGATATCACCGTCATCAGCGACGAGATTTACGAGCAGATCACCTATGGCGCGGAGTGTACCAGCCTCGGCACCCTCGACGGGATGTTCGAGCGCACCGTCACGGTCAACGGCTTCTCGAAGGCCTACTCGATGACCGGCTGGCGGCTCGGCTACCTCGCCGCGCCGGAGGAACTCGTCTCGCAGGCGGCCAAACTCCACTCGCATTCGGTCTCCTCCGCGACGAACTTCGTCCAGCGGGCGGGCGTCGAAGCGCTGGCGAACACCGAGGACGACGTGAGCGAGATGGTCGAAGCGTTCCACGAGCGCCGTGACCGACTCGTCGCCCTGCTGAAACAGCACGACGTGGACGTTCGAACGCCGGACGGGGCGTTCTACATGATGATTCCCGTGGCTGACGACGACCAGCAGTGGTGTGAGGACGCGCTGGAGCAGGCCCACGTCGCAACGGTACCGGGCAGCGCCTTCGGCGCGCCCGGCTACGCGCGAGTCTCGTATGCGGCGGGCTTGGAGCGGATCGAGGAAGCGGTCGAACGGTTGGCCGACGAAGACCTGCTGTAACGGAAACAGCGTTTTTATTTTCGAGTGAACGACCGAGCTATCGCTTCGTGCCTCCGGGAACTCATCACCTCGAACCGCATTGGTCCCGGCTTTCGATATAAACCTACGCGAAAAAGTAGCCCGGTCGTCTCCCGTCGTTCAGTTCCGTCTGATGATGAACCGGTTGGCGATGTAGATGCCGATGGCCGCCCCGATTGCGGGTGAGATGGAAGCAACGACGGATTGCTGGGGGTTGTACCCGAGCGCGAAGAGCGCGACGAGAAACACCGCGATGAACCCGATGGCTCCGGAGATGAGTGCGGTTTTGCCAGCAGGGGAAACCATGCGTTCTCCTCCTTAGACGCCCATGCCCATCAGGTGGCTTCGGAGCACGTCGTCGTCCTTGTTACCCTCGCCGGTGTTGAGGATGACGACGGTGTCGTCCTCGTCGAACTCACCCTTCTGGGCGAGTTCCCACGCGCCGCTTGCGGCGGCGGCGCAGGTTGCGCCCATCTCCAACCCTTCCTTCTGTGCGACCGCGACCGCCGAATCGAGGATGTCCTGGTCGCTGGTCGCCACCGCGCCGCCGTCGCTCTCGCGGAGCGCGTCGAGGATCATCGGGCTCGCGCCGGGGTCGGGAATCTCGATACCGCCGCAGATGGTGTCCGGCGTCTCCCACGCTTCGTGGATGTCTTTACCTTCTTCCCATGCCTTGACGATCGGTGCACATCCCGTCGCTTGCGCGGCGTACATCGCTGGAAGGTCGTCGGTGAGTCCCAAATCGCGGAACTCCTTTGCGGCCTTGTGCATGCCGACGAGGCCGACCCCGCCACCGGTCGGGTAGACGATGGCGTCGGGGACGTCCCAGTCCATCTGCTCGGCGATCTCGTAGAACATCGTCTTCTTGCCCTCGTGGCGGTAGGGCGTGACGAATGTCTTCACCGAGTACCAGTCGTCTTCTTCCTCCATCGCGTCGGCGTAGGCCGCGCCCGCGTCGCCGATCCTCCCTTCGACGACGGTCATGTCCCCGCCGTGGACGTTGACCATCGCCTTGTTCGTGAACCCGGCGCGCGTCGGGAGGAAGACGTGCGATTCGAGGTCGGCGCGGGCGGCGTAGGCGGCCGCCGCCTGTCCGGCGTTTCCGGCTGACGCGAGCGCGATGTCCGTCGCGCCGTGTTGGGCCGCCGCGGTCACGGCCATCGTCTGGCCGCGGTCCTTGAACGTCCCGGTGGGGTTGCGTCCTTCGTCCTTGAACAGGACGCGTCCGACGCCCATCTCCTCGGCGAGTTTTGGGCATTCGACGAGGGGCGTCGCACCTTCGTCCATCGTCACCGCCGATTCACGGGTGAACGGCAGGAGTTCAGCGTACTTCCACATCGTCTCGAACGGTCGGGATTCGAACTCCTCGCGCGACACGTCGATGGCGTCGTAGTCGTACTCCGGGTCGAGGATGCCGTCGCAGTCGGGACAGCGGTGTGTCCCCACTTCGGCGTCGAACGTCTCGCCACAGTCCACGCACGTCAGTCCGATGAATGCGTCCGTCGTCTCCATGCCCGAAGGTGGGCAGGCGGACCACTAAGCCCTGTTCATCCCCCGTCCCTTTTGCCCCTGCTCGCCGACCGTTGGATATGAAACCGGAAACCGTCCAGTCTATCCTCGCCGACCGCGTGGAGCGACAACCGTGAGCCGTTGGCACCGTCCTGGTACCGTCGAACCCCAACCTGATGGGCCGAGAGAGGTTTACGGAAGACGACCGACCTTCCCCCATGACCACAGTCATCGTCGCTGGGGCGGGACTCGCGGGGCTCGTCGCCGCCCGGCACCTCGCCCGGTTGGGGGTGGACGTTCACGTCTTCGAACGCGAGGACGAGGTCGGCGGGCGGGTCCGAACCGAGCGAAAAGACGGGTTCGTCCTCGACCGTGGCTTTCAGGTGCTCTTCACCTCCTACCCCGCCGCGAGACGCGAACTCGACTTCGACGACCTCGATCTGCGCTATTTCGCTCCCGGTGCGGTGCTCGCCCGTCCCGGCAGTCGATCCACCCTGAGCGACCCATTTCGTGACCCTGGAACGCTGTTCGAGTCGATGGCGAACCGCGAGGTTCGTCTCGGCGACAAGGTTCGAACCCTGAAACTCCGGCGGGAACTGACCCGCAAACCGAACCGCGAGATCTTCGCCGGGGAGGACGAGTCCATCGAGGAGTACCTCCGCGAACGCGGGTTTTCCGAATCGTTTCGAGACAACTTCGTCGGGCCGTTTTACGGCGGTATCTCGCTGGATCGGTCGCTTTCTACCTCGAAGAAGGTGTTCGAGTTCACGTTCAAGATGCTGTCCACGGGACGGATCGCCGTTCCCGCCGACGGCATGGGCGCGATTTCCGAACAGTTGGCGCGGAAGGCACGGGCGGCCGGGGCGACGATTCACCTCGAAGAGGTCGTTTCGGCGGTCGAATCGGACGGCGACGAAGTCCGCGTCGAGATCGACGGTGAAACCATCACCGGCGACGTCGCCGTCGTCGCCACCGACCCGAAGGCCGCCCGAGAGTTGACGGGCGTCGATTCGATCCCGACCGACGCTCACAGTTGTATCACCCAGTATTTCGTCCACGACGAACCGCTCGACACCGGCGACCGAATCCTGCTCAACGTCGGGGACGACGCGCCGAACGAAATCGTCCCGGTGTCCACGATTGCGCCGGAGTTCTCGCCAGAAGGGCGCGAACTCCTCTCCGCGACGTTTCTCGGCTTGCCGGAAGAGTCGGACGAGGAACTGGCGGAAACGGTGGTCGAGACGCTACAGCGGTGGTATCCTGACCGGGATTTCGCCCCACTCGAACACCTCCACACCGACCGTATCGAGTTCGCGCAGTTCGCCCAACCCCCGGGGGTCTTCGACACGCTTCCGACTACTCGAACCGACGAGGGTTCGGTGTACCTCGCGGGGGATTTCACGGAAGCGTCCTCGCTCAACGCCGCGATGGAGAGCGGCCGGAAGGCCGCGCTCGCCGTGTACGACGATCTGTGATCGTCACCGTCCTCGGAAACGGGCGATACGATTTTGTCGATTCCCGAACGAAATCAATCCACAACGATGGAGAAACCGGTCCTGATTCGAAATCCGAACGGCGGCGACCGACGGAAGAGCGGCAAGGCCCGTGATATCGCCCGTCGCCGGGGCTACGACGTTCGGGACAGCACTGCCCGCGGCGAGACCCTGACGCTCGCGGAGTCGGCGGCGAGAGACGGTGCGTCGGTCATCGCGGCCTGTGGCGGCGACGGGACTCTCAACGAAGTCGTCAGGGGTGTCGATGCAGCGGGCGCGCTCGACGACGTTCGCCTCGGGGCGATTCCCACGGGGACCGGCAACGATTTCGCGGACAACCTCGGGATTCGAGGGCTCACCCACGCGTTCGACGTGGTCGAATCCGGCGAGGAACGACGGCTCGACCTCGGGATGGCCGACGACCGGCCGTTCGTCAACTCCTGCGTCGGCGGGTTGACCGCCGAGGCGAGCGCGCACACGACGCCGGAGCGAAAGCGACGGCTCGGCGTCATCGCCTACGTGCTGAGCACGCTGCACGAGGCGCGGGAGTTCGACGGCCTTCGACTCGACATTCGAGCGGGGCCCCGGGACGACCCGATATGGTCGGGCGAGGCGGAAATGCTCCTCATCGGTAACGCTCGACGATTCCCTGGGGAGCGCGAGCGTCGGGCGAACGTCGAGGACGGCCTGCTGAACGTGGTCATCATCGAACGCGCGCCGTCGCTCGATTATCTCTCGGCCGGTGCCGCCGAGGTGCTGTTGCGTCGGGGTTCGACGTATCTCACACGACTCAAAGTTCCTCGATTGCATCTCAAACACGACGGGGACCCGGTGCAGTTCAGCCTCGACGGGGAGATGGTCCAGCGTGCCGAGATGGACGTTCGCTGCCGCCCGAACGCGATGCGGTTCGCGGTCGGAGAACGGTACGTTCCGAATCGGAGCGGAAGATAGAGCGGTAATTCTTCAGGTGCATATGCGACCATGTCGGAACAATTGCAGGATGCCATGGACGCTTCGAAGGGACACACGGTGCCTATTTTGTCGAGATGACGCTGTCGGTCCCCGCTACAACGGGTCGAAGGAGCCAGTACAGTCCGGGAAGTTGGGAGAGGTTGAGCACTGCATCCCGCACTTTGACGTGCCACTTCGTAGGGGGGATGAGAAAACTCGCAGTGCGCCTCCCGTATGCTTGCTTTTTCTCGATTTCCGGTTTCATCTTGGCCTCGTATTCAGCCAATCCCTCTTCGATAACGGAAGCTTCGCGTAACTTGCGTGCGAGAACGTAAGCACCACCCATCGCCATGGATGCCCCTTGTCCTGCGAGGAGTGAAACGGCGTAGCAGGCGTCTCCGACCAACGTCACTCGTCCCTTCGACCAGTGATCCATCTCGATCTGTGCGACCTGATCGTAGTAGATACTATCGACATCCGCACAATGATCGAGCGCATCGGGTACGATCCATCCGATGTCGCCGAACGTCCTCCGCAACTCGTCACAGGG
>NZ_JBAWAC010000242.1:0-2978 GCF_049589095.1 Haladaptatus sp.
TGGGAAAAGCACGCTCGCACGGGCCATCCTCCGCCTCGTGGAGCCGACGGACGGGACGGTGTACTTCAAGGGTGAGAACCTGACCACATTGGGCGGGGAAGAGCTGCGTACCCAGCGCAAGGACATGCAGATGATCTTCCAGGACCCGCAGTCCTCGCTGGACCCGCGGATGAAAATCGGTCCCATCGTGGAGGAACCGATGAAGGCCCACGGGCTGTACGGCGCCGACGAACGTGAGGAGAAGGCACGCGAACTGCTGGCGAAGGTCGGGTTGGACCCGCAGCACTACAACCGCCACCCGCACGCCTTCTCGGGTGGGCAACGTCAGCGGGTGAATCTGGCGCGGGCGCTGAGCGTGAATCCGGACTTCATCGTCTGTGACGAACCCGTAACGGCGCTCGACGTCTCGATTCAGGCTCAAGTGCTCAACACGATGCGCTCGCTGCAGGACGAGTTCGACTTGACGTACCTGTTCATCGCCCACGACCTCTCGGTGATTCGCCACATTTCGGATCGCGTCGCTGTGATGTATCTCGGCCAGTTGGTCGAGTTGGCGGACAAGGAGGAGTTGTTCGAGAACCCGCAGCATCCGTACACGCAGGCGCTCCTCGAATCCATTCCCGTGCCCGACCCCCGTCTGGCGGAGGCGCGTGGCGTGCTGGAGGGCGACGTGCCATCGCCCATCGACCCGCCGAGTGGCTGTCGGTTCCGGACCCGCTGTCCGAAACTCATCGCGCCGATGGAGTACGATCTCTCCCACGAGGAGTGGCAAAACCCGCTCGCCTTCCTTCGGGAGGTCCAGCGCCGGTCGTTCGAGACGACGACGGAGTCGACCCTCGTGGACCGCTTTTTCGCCGACGGGAAGCCGACCGGCGAGGCGGGACGCATCGTGGACGAGGCCATCGGTCGCATCTCGAACGACGACTGGGACGGTGCGACGGAACTGTTGAACGAGTCGTTCGCCGAAAAGAGCGTCTGTGCGAAGGAGCTTCCCGACTACGAGGTGCCGACCGAGCACGGAACGTCGCTCCACTACGCGGCGTGTCATCACCACCGCGAGGACGTCGTCGACGGCCGTCAGGTCGATCTGTAATCGGGGAACGACAAAAGAGGGCAATTCTTTATTCCGGGCATCCCTCGATGGGACATGCAACTGTCCGAATACACGCACACGCCCGGTGCGCATTGCGGGTCGGCGTCGCTTCGAAATCTGGCGGATTATTACGACTGGGGGCTGAACGAGTCGCTCTGTTTCGGATACGGGGCGGGACTCGGCTTCGGCTACTACGAACGCGGCCCGGCGAGCCACATCATCATGGGGCGCAACGGGCAGTTGGAGACGGGGTTCTTCGAGACGTTCGACCTCGACTACCGGGAATCGAGCGGACAGGACTGGGAAACGGCGTGGGCCGACGTGCGGGACGCCATCGCCGACGACACGCCAGTCATGCTGTTCGTGGACCTCTACTACCTCGATTACTTCGGCACGGACACCCACTTCGGACCCCACATCCTCCTCTGTGTCGGCGTCGAGGGCGACGAGGTCCTCCTCTCCGACAGCGAGTTCGATTCAATCCAGCGAATTCCCGCGTCTCATCTCCGAAAGGCGTGGAACTCGGAGTACGGATTCGGCCCGCTCGACAACCACTGGATCACCGTGGCCGACCCGACCATCGAAATCGACCGAACGACGGCGGCGCGGAACGCGATTCGGCGGACGACGGAACTCATGCTCTCGCCGGAGGGCGGTGAGTGGGATTCACAGGGCGTGGACGGGATTCGGGCGTTCGCGGCGGACCTCCCCTCGTGGACGGAACTGGAGGATTCGAGTTGGTGTGCGCGCTTTGCCTACCAGAACATCGAACGGCGCGGGACCGGTGGCGGTGCGTTCCGTCGGTTGTACGCCGACTTCCTCGACGCGCTCGCATCCGACCTCGGCCTCGATGAGTC
This sequence comes from Haladaptatus sp., assembly GCF_049589095.1. NCBI lineage: Archaea > Methanobacteriati > Methanobacteriota > Halobacteria > Halobacteriales > Haladaptataceae > Haladaptatus > Haladaptatus sp. The sequence goes on from NZ_JBAWAC010000242.1 coordinate 1,951, forward strand.
GATTCCCGCGAACTGCCACGGCATCGCGGACGAATGGACGGCTTTGAGCGACACGCTCAAGGACGCGAGCGAGACCGAAGGAGAACGACAGGCTCAGCTGTTCGAGGACGCTTCCGAGCAAGCCGCGAGAATCGCCGACCGCGAAGAACGGCTGTTCACGCGGCTCCGGGACGAACTGTAGTTCGACCCAAAAAACATGTTCGCGTCAATCTACAGGCCGTGACGCCCCGTCCGTTTAGTCGATGACTCGAACGTCATGCGGCAAACCGAATTGTGGTGTGGAACAGGCAAAAACGAACCCGGAACACCGGCAGGGACCACCGGCGGGCTGTGACCGGTTAGGACGCAACGGATCACCGGCACGGCGTGGCCCATCGGGACGCAACGGTCCGCCGCGGTTCGTCGTCTTCGCGCTCGGCGTCGCCCTCGGCGTGTTCGCCTCCCGTCGACTCGAACTCGGTTCCGGAGGCGATTAAATGCCCGAAATCGGCGGCGGGCGCGTCGGCGCGACGCTCGTCAACGTCTTCGAGATCGCCCCCGAAAAACAGGACGCGCTCGTGGACGAAATTCGGGAAACGGTGGATTCGATGGGCGAACTGCCGGGATTCGTCTCGATGAGCCTCCATCGGAGCCTCGACGGCGAGCGCGTCGTGAACTACGTGCAGTTCGAGAGTCAGGAGGCGTTCGAAGCGCTTCGAGATTCACGCGATTGGGAGGCGGACATGGGCGAGGCGATGGCATCGGCGGAGGTGGACCCGCACTTTTACGAGGTCGTCCTCACGCACGAGGCGTCGGAGTGAATCGGTTGCGGTGATCTCCCACTTTTGTAGCTTATTCCGGAAAGATGGATTGTGGGAGGTACGCCGAGACGACCCAGTTCGGGGCGTCCACGACCTCGTTGATTTTCAGATCAACGGCCGCGGAACACAGGAGATAGGCGTCCGTCCGGCTCAATCCGTGATTCGCGTGGAGGTGGGTGATCATGTGTCGAATCGCCTTCTTGCTGGCGTCCATCAGGTCGTCGCTGA
>NZ_JBAWAC010000243.1:0-2239 GCF_049589095.1 Haladaptatus sp.
CGTCCAGCGTGAGAACTGCAACGAGTGCCGCGAGTGCTCGATGAACGGGGGTCCCTGCTTGCGTTCCGGCGTACGCCAGGTACGTCAGCGTAGCCACGAACACGGCGGTTCCGGAGGCCGTGTAGAGTACGAATCGGCGAGTATCCATCTCCGCGATTCCCGCGGGAATACTGATGAGCGCCCGGAGAACGGGAAGAAATCGACAGAAAAAGACGGTTCCCTCACCCCACCGATGGAAGACACGCCGCCCGCGTTCGAGATCCGCCGGAGTCAGATGGAGATACGTCCCGTATCGTTCCAGCACGTACTCGCCACCACGCCCGAACACGTAGTAGACGAAGACGCTTCCCGCGGTTCCGCCGGTCGTCGCCACGGCGACGAACACGACGAAGCTGACCGGTCCATGAACCAACAGCGCGGCCGCAAACGGCAGAACGACCTCGCTCGGCACGAAATGCAACAGCAGCCCCGATTCGAGGAACATGTAGACGAACACCGCGAGCAGGCCGTACTGCTGGATGAACGAGTTCGTGGTTCCCACAGGATCGGCCATAGCACACCCACGACTGGAACGGGATTAGTGTCCGTGGCCGTCACACCCCACGCCAAAACCATCCGTAGATTTAAGCCCGAAAACGCAACCAAACGGCGGTATGCCCTAACCGACTGCCGCGATGGGGTCGAGGCTGGTGTGTGGCACGCCCCTCGCGGTCGATTCCGCCGCCTGTTCGCACTTATTCGTCCAGTCGCTCGCGGAGCATGCCGTTCACGCTTCCGGGGTCGGCACTGCCGCCGGTCTTCTGCATGACCTGCCCGACGAGGAAGTTGATAGCGCCACCTTCACCGGCGTGGTAGTCCTCGACGGTGTCCGGGTTCTCCTCGATGGCTTCTTCGACGGCTTGCTCGACTTCGCCCGAGTCGGCCTTGCCGAGACCTTCGCGGTCGATGACGGTTTCCGGGTCGTCACCCTCGTCCAGCATCTCGCGGAGAACCGTCTCTTCGGCGTTCTTGGCCGTAATCTCGTCTTCGGCGACGAGACGGATGAGGTCCTTGAACTCGCCGAGTCGTTCCTCGACATCCGTGATTTCCATGTCGCGGTAGTTGAGTTCGCCGAGGAGACTGTCGGCGACCCACGCCGCCGCGAGGTCGGGGTCGAACTCCTCCGCCACGTCCTCGTAGAAGTCCGCGACCTGCTTGCTCGACGTTAGCTTGCTGGCGGCCTCCTTGTTCAGGCCGTATTCCTCGCGGAAACGCTCGCGGCGAGCGTCGGGCAGTTCCGGGATTTCGAGCTTCTGCTTCCAGTCGCTGACCTGCAACGGCGGCAAGTCCTCCTCGCGGAAGTAGCGGTAGTCCTTCTCGGCTTCCTTCGAGCGCATCGAGACGGTCGAGCCGTGGGTCTCGTTGAAGTGGCGAGTCTCCTGTTCGATCGCCTTCCCACGCCGGATGAGGTTCTTCTGACGGCTCTCCTCGTACGCGAGTGCGCTTTCCGCGCCCTTGTGGCTGGAGATGTTCTTGACTTCGGTGCGGTTGGCGTCCGCGAGTACCTCGTCGGAGATCGATCCGTCGTCGTTCACGTCCTCGGTCGGGATGATGGAGAGGTTCGCGTCGATACGCAGGCTGCCGTCTCGGGTGGAGTCGAACGCGCCGAGGTATTCGAGCACTTCCTCCAGTTTTTCGAGGAACGAGACGACTTCGCCGGGTTCGCGGAAATCGGGTTCCGTGACGATTTCCATCAACGGCGTCCCGGCGCGGTTGTAGTTGACGAGCGTGTAGTCCGCCCGGTCGATGCCGACGGTACGGGTTTCGATGTCCCCGGTTCCATCACGAACGTGACGGAGGCTTCCGGGGTCCTCTTCGAGGTGGGCGCGGTGAATGCCAACGGCTCGGGTGTCGCCCTCGAAGCTGAACTCCAGCGTGCCGTCCTGACAGATCGGCGCGTCGTACTGGGTAATCTGGAATCCCTTCGGGAGGTCGGGGTAGAAGTAGTTCTTCCGGTGGAAGGTCGTCTCTTCGGGGATATCGGCGTCGATGGCCTTGCCGACCTTGACGGCGTATTCGACGGCCGCCTCGTTCAATACCGGGAGCGCTCCCGGCAGTCCGAGACAGACCGGGCACGTGTAGGTGTTCGGTTCGGCGTCGTCTTGGTCGGTCGAACACCCGCAGAAGATCTTCGTGTCCGTCTCCAGTTGGACGTGGATTTCGAGGCCGATGACGGCCACGAGTTCGCCCTCTTGGACAG
>NZ_JBAWAC010000244.1:0-2365 GCF_049589095.1 Haladaptatus sp.
CCCTCGGGATACCCCCACGACGCTTCGACGTGGCCGACGACGCCGTTTTCGAACCGCAGCGTCACCGACGAGTGTTGGTTCAGGTGGCCGTCGCTCCACGACGCCGTCCGTGCGAAGACGCGGTCCACGTCCCCGGCGATCCAGCGGAGATAATCGAAGTCGTGAATCGCCATGTCAAGGAGGACACCCCCGCTTTGCTCGGTATCGCCGAACCACGAGTTGGTACCGTATCGCGGCGGCGAGGAGAGTCGCTCGGTGTGAAGCGTTCCCAGCGATCCGACCTCCCCAGCGTCGATACGGCGCTTGGCTTCGACGTATTCGGGGAAGTACCGCAGCACGTGCCCCGTCATGAAGGTGACATCCGCGTCGGTCACCGCCTCGACGATGGCGTCCGCATCCGTCGTCGTTCGGGCGAGCGGTTTCTCGCAGAACACGTCGAGACCACGTTCGGCGGCCGCCTCGACGAGTGGCCGGTGTGTCGGTGTCGGCGTGCAGATATCGACGGCCGTGACGTCGGCGTCGCTCATCATCTCTGCCGCGTCCTCGTACACGTCGGCGTTCGCCGTCTGCTCCTCGGCGAACGTGTAACGCTCGTCGTCGAGCGACGCGACGGCCGCGATCTCCGCCCCGTCTATCTCCTGATAACTGTTAGCATGTGTCGTGCCCATGAATCCAGTTCCCACTAATCCGATTCGTTCCATCACCCTATACTGTGGAAGTAGTGGTCTTAAACCTTCTGTCACCCTGGATAAATTTCAGATGTTCGACCACGTCGTCGCGGTCGCCCCCGATGTCGGACCGACCCCGGCGAACCGACTGCTCTCGTCGAACACCGGCCGGATGACGGACGGATCTTCGATGAGGTGCAGACGCAGGTAACTGCCCCGAGCGCGTCCGTCCCCGGTTCGCGTGATATCGAGCACTTCGAGGAACTCCCACTCCCGGAGCAGGTCGTGGACGCGCCGCTTCGAGAGGACCGTGAGACCGGCGTCGGCACAGACGTCCTCGTAGGCCGCGTACACGTCCGTCGTCCTGAACGTCCGCGACCGCTCGACGAGAGCCAACGAGACGATGGCGAGGAGCGTCGCCTTCTGTTGGGCCGTCGCCCCCTCGAACAGCGTTTGGAACCGGTCGCGCTCGGCGAGCGTGTCGGCACTTTGGACGTGGTCGACGGTGATGGTTTCGGACTCCTCACCGACCGCGAGTTCCCCGGCGTGACGGATCAGATTGATGGCCTTCCGTGCGTCGCCGTGTTCCTCCGACGCGAGCGACGCACAGGTCGAGAGCACCTCGTCCGAAAGCACCCCGCGACGGAACGCCTCGGAGCGGCTTCGAATGATTTCACGGAGGTCGTCCCGGCTGTACGGGGCGAATATGATCTCGCGTTCCTGCAGGCTACTCTTGACGCGTTCCTGCAACCGTTCGCGGTAGCGCACCTTGTTACTGATTCCGACGATACCCACCGAACAACGGGAGAGCTTCCCGGTTTCCTCGGCACGGGACAACTGCAGGAGCAGTTCGTCGTTTTCGAGTCGGTCTATCTCGTCCAGTACCACGAGCGCGACGTCGTGTCGAGAATCGAGCACGTCCCAGAGCAGACGATAGTACCGCGACCGTCCGAAGCCAGTCTCGGGAACGTCGATGCGCGTTTCGTCCGGGTCGTTTATCTCCCGAGCGAGCGCCCTGACTGCGCGCGTCTCGGTGTCCTCTTGCGAACAGTCGATGGTTGCACGGGCGATGGAAACTCCGTTCTCGCTCGCGGCATCCACGATACGACCCGTCGCGTATCGGGCACAGAGGGACTTTCCGGCCCCCGTCTTTCCGTACAGGAACGTGTTGTTCGGCGCACCCCCGCCGATGGCGGGATTCAACGCGGTTGCGAGGCGTCTGATCTCTTCGTTGCGGGCTACGATGTGCCGCGGCTCCGGCGCGTATCCGATTTCGAGAAGGCCCTTTCTGGCGAAAACGTCCTCCTGTAATCGAAACACTCCGTCGAGGGCGTCCGCGTTCTCCGGTGGGCTGTCACGCCGTGTCATGACACAGTACTGCGGCTACTTCCTCATAAATTCGTCGGGGAAATCGACCGTTGAATTTTGGAATTTCGGGGGATGTCGTCCCGACCGTCGGACTCGATTCGTGGGATGGGACGGACTTCCGTCCCGCTCCCACCACGTCCTTTCGACCCCCTCCCCCCTCGTTTCACCTGTATTCCATTACGTCCATATTTTTGTAAAGCCACGACTGTCTTTCACACTCATGACCTATCTGCCTGGATTCGTACTCGGGGTTCGTTCCGGCGGCGAGACTCACCGTCGTCTCGTTTTTCCTTCGGGACGAAAAGATGCGGTCGGTATCAGTCGAGAAA
>NZ_JBAWAC010000245.1:0-4559 GCF_049589095.1 Haladaptatus sp.
AAACTCGACAAACTCGTCGACGACGCCGTCGCTCTGCTCGAAAACGGGAGCGAGGTGCTGTTCGTCTCCTCCGGTGCCGTCGGCGCGGGGAAGGGCCGGGTCGGCTACCCCGACGACACCGTCGAGGAGTCACAGGCGCTCTCGACCGTGGGTCAGTCCCACCTCATGCGACGCTACACGGAGAGTTTCGAACGCTACGACCGAAAGGTCGCCCAGATACTGGTGACCCAGCACGACCTCGACAATCCGGAACGGTTCACCAACTTCCAGAACACGGTCGAAACGCTGTTGGGATGGGGTATCGTGCCCATCATCAACGAAAACGACGCCGTCGCCACCGAGGAGATTCGAATCGGCGACAACGACATGCTGTCGTCGTCCATCGCAATCGGCGTGGATGCGGACCTGCTGGTGACGCTCACGGACGTCGGCGGCGTGTACACGAACAATCCGAAGGAGGACCCCACGGCCGAACGCATCGCAGCGGTCGGTCGCAACTACGCGGAAATCCAGGAACTGGTGGACCGGAGTTCGACCGCCAAGTTCGGCGGCATCCAGACGAAGGTGTCCGGCGCACGGTCGGCGAGCGAACACGGAATCCCGGCGATCATCGCAAAATCCACGAAGGAAGACGTCGTAGACAGAATCATCGACGGAAAACCGGTCGGGACGATTTTCGTTCCGACTGACGACGCGCTCGACGACTGACCACTCTACAAACGATGGCCGAGAAATCCACCGAATCCAAAGTCGAAGAAGCACAGACCGCCGCGCTCGCGCTCGCGCAGCGAACCGACGACGACCGCTCGACGGCGTTGAACGCTATCGCCGACGCCATCCTGGCGAAAGAGGACGAAATCCTCGACGCCAACGAGCGGGACGTCCGCGAGGCGGAGGAGCGTCTCGCCGCGGGGGAGTACAGCCGAGCCCTCGTCGACAGACTCGAACTCTCGCCGTCGAAACTCGAAAGCATCGCGGAGATGGTTCGGAGCGTCGCGACGCGGGACGACCCCCTCGGGAAGACACTCACGGCGCGAAAACTCGACGAAGGACTGGAACTGTACAAGCGCACCGTCCCCATCGGCGTCGTCGGAACGATCTTCGAATCGCGGCCCGACGCCCTCGTCCAGATAGCCGCGCTCAGCCTCAAGTCCGGCAACGCGGTGATACTGAAGGGCGGCAGCGAGGCGAGTCACTCGAACAGGGTCCTCTTCGAAATCATCCGGGAGGCTACCGACGAGATGCCCGACGGCTGGGCACAACTCATCGAGGCCCGAGCGGACGTCGATACGTTGCTCGGCATGGACGACTCCATCGACCTCCTCATGCCACGGGGCAGTTCGGCGTTCGTGGAGTACATTCAGGACAACACGAGCATCGCCGTTTTGGGACATACGGAGGGAATCTGCCACGTCTACGTGGACGACGAGGCTGACCTCGAAATGGCGACGGAGGTCGCCTACGACGCGAAGGTCCAGTATCCGGCGGTGTGCAACGCCGTGGAGACCCTGCTGGTCCACGAGGACGTGGCCGCCGAGTTCCTGCCGAAAATAGCCGAGCGATACGAGGAAGCGGGCGTCGAATTGCGCGGCGACGAAGCCTCGCGCGACATCGTCGCCATGGAGGCGGCGAGCGAGGACGACTGGGCCACCGAGTACGGTGATCTGATCCTCTCGGTGAAGGTCGTCGAGTCGCTCGATGCGGCTATCGACCACATCAACGCGTACAGTTCGAAGCACACGGAATCCATCGTCACCGAGAACGGGGACCGCGCGAGCACGTTCATGCGAAGCCTCGACTCGGCGAGCGTGTTCCACAACGCTTCGACCCGGTTCGCCGACGGGTTCCGCTACGGACTCGGCGCGGAAGTCGGCATCAGCACGGGGAAGATTCACGCACGCGGACCCGTCGGCCTCGAAGGCCTGACGACCTATCAGTACTTCCTCGAAGGCGACGGGCAGGTCGTGGGGACCTACGCCGGGGAGGACGCCAAACCGTTCGTCCACGAGGAGTTCGACGGGGATTGGACCCCCGGTTCGCTATCCGACCGATAGGGTTCCGAACCGTATCGTGCTCCCGTCTTTGTTACTTTCTCCGACGTTCGGTAACCAACGATACTTGACCGATGAACGATACTCGACCCGCCACAATTTTTTCACTTTTTTCTGTATTATATTTTCGACTCAATAACGTATTTCTTGTAGCGGTCGCAATTCGAGGTGGGGAAATTCATGACTGATGATGATACACTGTACGGCAACCGACGGAACTTCCTTCGAACGGTCGGCGCGTTCGGTATCGTCGCCGTCGGCGGGACGGCGTCGGCAAATGAAGGGACTGGAAAGCACGATGACCATTGTGGTGGTGGACTCCGCGCTATTGCCCGTCACCACTATCGATTCTTCGAGGCGTTCACCTCGGACCTCGGACTTCCCGACGACACCGTGGAGGAGACGGGCGAGGGGATTCGGCGGTCGAACCGAACGTCCCCGTCGAACATCGCGATGTACGTCGTCAGTACGGTCGGTGCCGCCGAGCTCGGGGTGCTCTCCGAACGGGAAGCGAGGGGGCGCGTGGACGCCGTCGTCTCCACGTTGGAATCGGTGGAGACGTGGAACGGCCTCTTCCTCCGGTGGTACGATATCCGGACCGGACGGCCGTGGATGGAGACCCACGACGGGACGAAGTACGTCTCGACGGTGGATAACGGCCACCTAACCGCCGCATTGACCATCGTCGGTCTGGCGTACGGGGGCGAACTCGGGCGGAGAGCGCGACGCCTCGTCCGGGCACAGGACTACTCGCCGTTTCATCACCCGGACAACGGACGACTGATCGGCGGATACGATTACGAGAACGGACTCGACGACTGGACCTACGGGATGATAAACAGCGAACCCCGAGTCGCGAGTTACTGCGCCATCGGGATGGGCGATATCCCGAAGACGCACTGGTGGCGACCTCGCCGGACGTACACGCCGGACACCGACTGGACACAACAGCGTTCGAGCGGCGAGTGGCGCACGTACGACAGCGTCGACGTTTTCGAAGGGCACTACGAGTACGACGGAACGAAGTTCGTCCCCAGTTGGGGCGGCGCGCAGTTCGAGGCGTTAATGCCCTCCCTGTTCATCAAAGAGCGGGAACTCGGCCCCCGCGGGTTCGGACTGAACAACGAACGCTGGGTGCAGGTCCAGATCGACTTCGCGGATGCACAGAATTGGCCCGTCTGGGGTCTCTCCCCGTGCGGAACGCCCGACGGCTACGGATCGTTCGGCGTCCCCCAACAGGGAGCGTGGAAGGATCACTACGCGCCCGGACCAATCGTGACGCCCCACGCGACGTTCCTCGCCCTCGACTACGCGCCTCACGCCGCACTCGAAAACGTCCGCCGTCTTCGACGGATGGGAATCGACGGAACGTACGGGTTCTACGACTCGGTCAACGCCGAAACCGGCGAGTTGACGAAGAAGTACTACGCGCTCGATCAGGGCATGTCGATCGCCTCGATCGCCAACCACCTCACCGACGGCGTCCTCAGGGAGTACTTCCACGAGAGCGACGTCGGACGACGTCCGGAGGACCTCCTCGAACGAGAGGAGTTCTCCATCTGAGCACGTCCACGACGGGTGTCTCCCGGTTCGCCCGCCCATTTATCTTCCATTAATAAAAAGAAACAAGTTATCTCCTGACAATCGTTCTGTATGCGGCTACAAAACAAAACAGTGTTCATCACCGGAGCGGGTCAGGGCATCGGCGAGGCGACTGCCAAGCGGTGTGCCGAGGAAGGTGCGTTCGTGGTCTGTACCGACGTGAACGAGGAGACCGGGTCGGAGACTGTCGCGGACATCGAGGACGCCGGTGGCGAAGCGGAGTTCTTCGAACTCGACGTGACGGACGCGGACGCGTTCACGAATACCGTCGATGCCGTCGTCTCGGAGCGGGGACTGGACGTTCTGGTCAACAACGCCGGTGTCGGCCATCCTCCCGCATACGCGGAGGACGTGGACGATTCCGTTTTCGAAGGCGTCTTCGACGTCAACGTTCGCGGCGTCTGGAACGGTTGTCAGGCCGCGCTTCCGCACCTCAAAGAACAGGGGTCGGGCAACGTCGTCAACGTCGGTTCGTTGGCGTCGTTCTACGGCCTGCCGATGCAGTCGGTGTACTCGTTGACGAAGGGTGCCGTCCTCAACTTCACCCGTGCGGTCGCCGCCGAGGCGGGTCGCGACGGCGTTCGCGCGAACGCCGTCCTCCCGGCGTTCACGAACACCGAACTCGGAAACCAGTTCTTCGAGACGCGCTCGGACCCCGAGAAGGCGAAGGAACTCATGCTGAAACGCTACCCGCTCGGCCGATTGGCGGAACCCGAAGAGGTCGCCGATGCGATCCTGTTCCTCGCCAGCGACGAGGCATCGTTCGTGACCGGTCACGGACTCGTCGTGGACGGCGGGTTCTCGGTGCAATGATCGGGGATCCGGTGAGATAGGTTTGTTTCGCTCGGACCTATCTCTGTCTACAACGGGATCACGGACGTATCGTAACTCGATTCCATCGTATCA
>NZ_JBAWAC010000246.1:0-4051 GCF_049589095.1 Haladaptatus sp.
CTATCATGTCACTCCCTCAGCTGATGATCATGATCTTGCTCTCCAAGGTCTTCGCAAACACATGGCTCGAAGGGGTCTACAACGGCGGACTCCTCCTCGCTCTCATCATGGGAGTGACGTACTGGCCGTACCTCTGGCGGACGATCAGAGGACCGACGATGCAGGTCTCTAACCAGGGGTGGGTCGATGCAGCGCGGAGTTTCGGCCAGCGCCCCCACGTGACGATGCGGAACCACATGTTTCCGTACGTCCTCGGCTACTTGCTCGTTTACGCATCGATGAGTCTCGGTGGCGTGATCCTCGCCGTGGCCGGACTTTCCTTCCTCGGCATCGGCGTGAACCCACCGACCCCAGAGTGGGGGCGCGCCGTCGCGGACGGACAGCAGTACGTGACCACGGCGTCCTGGCATATCTCCCTCATTCCCGGACTCCTCATCGTCCTCGTCGTCACGGCGTTCAACGCACTCGGCGACGGCATCCGGGACGCGATCGACCCCCATAGCGCCACCGGCAGCGGAGAGGACGGCGATGCCGCCAGTGCAGAGGCGAGCGCCGCGGGAGGTGGTGGCGCGTGATGCAGGGTACTGCCGAACGGGCAGACCCCATCGACCCGATACTGTCCGTCGAGAACCTCCGCACGACGTACTACACGGACAAAGAAGAAATCCACGCCGTCGACGGCGTCGACTTCCACGTCAACCGCGGAGAAACCCTTGGAATTGTCGGCGAGAGCGGCTCGGGAAAGAGCGTCACGGCGAGATCCGTTCTGGGACTGGTCGACGAACCCGGCGTGATCGAAGCGGGGAGCAGTATCACCTTCGACGGTGAAGAGCTGACCGAGAAGACCGAGCGAGAGATGGAGCGAATTCGCGGTGGGCGAATCGCAATGGTGTTCCAGGACCCGTTAAACAGTCTCAATCCGGTCTACACCGTTGGGAATCAGATCCGCGAGGCACTCCAACTCCACCGGGGAATCAGCGGAAGCACGGCCAAAGAGAAGGCGATTGAACTCCTCGAAGACGTCGGCATCCCCGACGCAACCCGCCGCGTCGACGAATTCCCCCACCAGTTCTCCGGTGGGATGCGTCAGCGCGCCGTCATCGCGATGGGACTCGCCTGCGATCCAGACCTCCTCATCTGCGACGAACCGACGACGGCCCTCGACGTCACCATTCAGGCACAGATCATCGAGTACCTGGAGGAAATCCAGGCACGCCGCGGGCTCTCCATCATCTTCATCACACACGACATGGGTGTCATCGCCGAGGTTGCGGACCGCGTGGCCGTCATGTACGCGGGCAAGATCGCCGAGAGCGCGCCAGTCAGTGAACTCTTCGCAAATGCCAGCCATCCGTACACTGAGGGACTCCTCGCGAGCATTCCCGGCAACAACGTCGGCCGGGACCGACTCGCAACGATCGAAGGTGACGTCCCGACGCCGACGAGCACCGCGACGTCCTGTCGGTTCTCCCCCCGATGCCCGAAGGCGTTCGATGACTGTCGAACAGTTCACCCGAAACTCGTACCGGTCCGCGACGGGGTGACGGACCATACCGCTGCCTGCCTTCTTTATCCGGACGACGAACCGCGTACCGACGCAGTCGAAACCCACCGCGATCACGACACCGCTACAGAGGAGACAGAAAGATGAGTGAAACGAAACACCGAGCCACCACGGCCACGACAGTAACCGACGAGGACGTCCTGATCTCCATCGAGAAACTGAAAACGTACTACGACGACGGCGGGATTCTTACCTCAAATCCCGTCAAGGCCGTCGACGGCGTGACACTCGAAATCGCCCGCGGCGAGACCCTCGGGTTGGTCGGCGAATCCGGGTGCGGAAAGACGACACTCGGTCGAACGCTCCTCCAGCTCGAAGAGGCGGCGGCAGGAACGATCCATTTCGATGGGACTGACGTCACGACGCTCTCCGGCTCCGACCTCAAGGCATGGCGCAGGAACACGCAGATGGTATTTCAGGACCCGGAATCGAGCCTGAACGACCGCATGACGGTCGGTCAAATCATCCGTGAACCCCTCGACGTCCACGAGGTCGGGACGGTTGAGGAACGCCGTGAGCGAGTCCGCGACCTCCTCGAAACCGTGGGTCTCCGACCGGAACACTACTACCGCTATCCACACCAGTTCTCGGGCGGGCAACGCCAACGCATCGGCATCGCTCGCGCACTCGGCCTTGAACCCGAGTTCGTGGTCCTCGACGAGCCCGTATCGGCGCTCGACGTCTCCGTACAGGCGAAGATCCTCAACCTCCTCGAAGACCTCCAGTACGAGTTCGGTCTTACTTACCTCTTCATCGCACACGACCTCTCGGTCGTCCGCCACATCTGCGATCGGATCGCCGTCATGTATCTCGGGAACATCATGGAAGTCGGTGAAACCGAGGAGTTTTTCGCGTCGCCGGCGAACCCCTACACGAGAGCGCTGCTCTCTGCCATCCCGAAACCAGACCCCGACGCCGACCGCGATCGAATCGTCTTGCGAGGAACGCCACCGAGTCCCCGCGATCCACCGAGCGGGTGTCCGCTCGCAACGCGTTGCCCGATGAAAATTCGTCCCGAGCCATACCGCGGTCTCGACGACGACTTGTGGAACGCAATTTCCGTGTACTGGAATACCCTCCGTGAGCGATCGAAGCTGGACAGATCGGTTCTGGATCGACTCCGTACTCGCGTTGGCTGGGGCCGAGACCGTGACGAGCTCTCAGCAGTACGCGCCGAGGTGTTCAACGACGTACCCGTTCCTGCCGACATCAAGGAGCACGTAGAGACTGCCGAGCGGCTCTTCCACGAGAACCCGAACGCAGCCCTCACCTACCTCCAGGAGGAGTTCGGATCAGTCTGTGACTCAACGCCTCCGTCGAACGTCGACGTGGCCGGGACTGGACGAGTGAGTCGGTGTCATCGACACCGAGACGACTACCCGACCGTTGACGAGGTCGTCAGGAATCGAGAGTGATGGCCATGATAACGAGCGTGACCCTCCGGTTTCGGTTGTACCAGGTCCTCGACGCTGCGACGTACGCAGGCGTTCTGACCCTCCTCGTCTTCGCGGGCTCCTACGCCGTCAGTCTCGTGTTCGGTAGCGGCTGGCTCGCCGTCGAGTTCCTCATGTTCCTCGCGGGGTGGGTACTCTTCGCTTACGGTACCCTCATGCTCCGACCGACACCGCCTTGGAATGACCAAGGTAGATCGTCGATGCTCCCGTGGGACGGCGGACGTGACATCGCCGAGGAGAACGACGACCGAACGGAGACCACGTTTCAGCGGGCCGTTGGCACCCTCCCCCCACTCCGATGGCTCGACCTCCCAGTGGATCACCGGCTCTCGACGGGTACGAAGGTATTCCTGAGCTCCATCTTCGTTCTTGTCGCGTCGTTCCTCATCGAACGATTCCTCGTCGTCTGAACGCGTAGCGACCCCGCCCTTGACGTCCAGCGCGTCTGTCAGGGACGTGTTCGCGCGAGTTCGCGGACAGTTCCTTCGACGACGCGAATACCGATAGGGATGCTCTCCTCGTCGACGTCGAAGGTCGCAGAGTGGTGGTCGCCGGGATGGTTCGTGCCGATACCGACGTACGCGGCTTCCCCGCCGTTCTCTTGCACTGCGCGCATGAGGAACGTGGCGTCCTCGCTGCCGGTCGGGTCAGGATAGGTAGCGGTCTCTCGCACGCCAGAGGTCTCTCGCGAGACGGCTTCGACGACATCGACGATGCAGTCGTCTGAGCGTGCCGTGGGGAGAACGGTTCCGAATTCGAGGTCGACCTGACAGTCGTGGACGTCGGCGGCTCCGTCGATGACGGATTCGACGCGCTCGCGCATGTACTCCCAGAGTTCGTTCGTCTCCCCCCGTGCCTCTGCCGTGAGTGTGGCTCGTTCCGGGATGACATTCGTCGCTGTCCCGCCCTCGATTGTCCCGACGTTGACGCGCGTGATACCGCCGCTGTGTCGCGGGATGGCGTGGAGGTTCTCTACAGCAGTTGCGAGCGCGGCGATCGCACTCTTCCCTGCCTCCGGTTTCCCCCCCGCGTG
>NZ_JBAWAC010000247.1:0-3339 GCF_049589095.1 Haladaptatus sp.
GTGTTTCCGCGGGAGTCGATGGCCGCGAGGAGGGTGTCGGTGACCGACCCGGATTCGTCGGTCACGACCGCGACGTTTCCCGGCGCGGTGTCGGCACCGAAGAGCGGGTGGAGGCTCACCCGTTCCAACGTGGGTGCGTGTTCGTCCATCGCGTCGAGCGGGGTGGCCATGACGCCCGTCACGTCGATGATGGCCCGTTCGGCCTTCGACGCGTGGTCAGCGATCGCTTCCGCGACTGCGGGTATCGGTACGGCGAGACAGACGGCGTCGAAGGTTTCGTCGGTGTCAAGCGCGACCGCTCGCCCACCGACCACCCTCGCGGCATCCTCCGCCACCTTCGGCTCCGCGTCGGCGAACGCGAGGTCGGCCGGTATCGACTCGGCGAACCAGCGACCCATCGCGCCCGCCCCGACGACGAGTACGTTCATTGGCTTCGGATTGGAACGGTTCGCCCAAAAGGGGTTCGTTTGCTCGGGTTCGGTTCAGTCCGAGCGGTCAGGTTGTCGCGGAAGTTCGACGATACCGAGTTGTTCGAGCAGTCCCAGCGCGTCGTCGTTGACGTAGCGTTTCGCCAGTTTGCCGTCCCGCAGGTGGTCCACGACGATACCGGTGACGTCTATCTCCTTCCCCGTCGGTTCGTTACCCATCAGTTCGCCGTCGTTCGTCGCCCGCGTCCTGTACCGTGTCACCACGACGTCGTCCACCGCGTGCATCTCCTCCACGTGGTGTTTCATCCCCGAGAAGGCGTCGTGGAACCGCTCCACTATCGCACGATACTCGGCGGGGCCGCGTGCCGGTTCGTCGAGCATCGGATTGTGAAAGACGAAGTCATCGGTCACGAGGTCGGGAATCACGTCGAGATCGCCTTCGCTGTCCCATACGTGCTGAATCTCCCGCCGGACGAGCGCTTCGTTGTCCGCCGTTTTGATACTCATTTCATCTCCCCTCCACGCCCCCCGGACGGTGGGAGCGAGCATAAGCCGAACATATCGTTCGCCCGAATTTGCCCGTTGAACGGCGGGAAACGTCGCGTGGTCCGACAGCGGAAGCTCGTTTCGTGAGCCAAAAAACAGGTCGGGGTCGGTTCCGCCGTCCCGATTACTCCTCGAACTCCCGCATCTCGGGCGGCAGTTCGATCACGCCGAGTTGGACGAGCATGCCGAGTTCGTCGGCGTTCTCGTATCGTTCGCGTATCTTCCCGTCCTCCAGTCGGTCGATGATGATGCCCGTCATCTCGATGCGTTCGTTGGTCGGTTCCTTGCCCATCATCCCGCCGGTGTTGGTCCCCCGCATGGTGTACCGAACGACCACCTCGTCGTCCGACGAGATGACGTCCTCGATGTCCATGTCGAAGTCCGAAAACATCTTTCGGGTCTCCTCGGCCATTTCGCGGTACTCCGCCGGACCGTTGATCTCCATCATCGACGTGTGATAGACGAAGTCGTCCGTCACGGTGTCGTCGATGGCGTTCAGGTCGCCGTCGCTGCTCCATACCTCCTCGATGTCGCGGCGGACGACCGTCTCGTTGTCAGTTGTTCCGATACTCATCGTTGTTCCCCCCGCAGTTTGAGTAGGTCAAGCAGGAGAATAAAGCGCGCCATCGTTCAGCGGGAAACGAAGGGTGGACGGGTCGTAACGTGGGATGGGTCGATGGACAGCGCGGGTTTCGAGCGCTCCACGCTACCGTTTTGCCGGGTGAACGAAATTCGTCGGCCACGATTCCACTTTTCCGAACATGAATATTGGCCGTTCGACCGGGAGAAATCCGCTGCTACCACGGAATCGGGCGAAAGAAAAGCGGACGGGCGACCTACTTGTCGTCCACGACGAGTTGAATCGGGTACTCCGTCAGATTCTCGTAGCCGTCCTCGGTGACGACGGCGATGTCCTCGATGCGGACGCCGCCGACCGCCGGGTCGTAGAGTCCGGGTTCGATGGTGACGATGTGGCCGGGTTTCAGTTCGCCGCCACTGGGGCTGACCTTCGGGAGTTCGTGCACGTCGAGGCCGACGCCGTGACCCGTGCTGTGGATGAATCCCGTCTCGGCGTTCGGGTTGCTTCGGAGCGTGTCGTAGCCCGCGTCCTCGTACACGTCGCACACGGCCGCGTGAACCTCCTCGCCTGTCGCGCCGGGTTCGAGTGCGTCGAAGGCGGCGTCGAACGCCTCGTGGGTGAGTTCGTAGTACTCCCGAATCTCCGCCGAGGGCTCGCCCTTGACGAACGTCCGGGTCATGTCGGCGTGATACTTCGAGGACTTGTCCTTCGGGAAGATGTCGATGATGATGGCCTCGTCGGCGGCGAGCGGTCCGCTCCCACGGTTGTGCGGGTCGGCGGCCGCGGAGCCACACGCCACGATGGTCTCGTCCAGCGCGCCCCCGTGGCGCAGCAGCGTGACCTCTATCTCCTCCTTCACGCGCTCGCTGGTCAGCGGTTCACCCTCGTAGTGGAGCACGCCGTCCTCGACCGTCGCCGCGGCGATCAGGTCCTCGGCGGCGTGCATGGACGCCTCGTTGGCCTTCTGTGCGACGCGGATGTGTTCGACCTCGTCGTCGGTCTTCGTCGAACGGATTCCCTCGACGACCGCGGTCTCGTCGGGCGTCACCGTCACGCCGTGTTCACGCAGGCCGTCCGCGATGCCGACCGGGAACCGACTGGGTACCGCGACCGATTCGACGCCCTCGTTGGCGAGAAATTCGGCGAGAACGCGGTACTCCGCCTCCTCGGAACCGTACTCCGCGACCTTCGAGAAGTAGTCGTAGTCGGACATGCGGGAGACGCTTTCCGCGTTGCTCTCCTTTTTGGCCCGCCCGTACTCCAGACTGGAGACGAGGAGGTGAACGCCGTCCGCGTACAGCGTCGTGAACGGGTCGGGTGCGTCGAAACCGGAGAGATACAGTTGGTCGGAATCCGTCGAGTCGGCGTCGATGAGGAAGCCATCGACGTCCATCGTATCGAGCGCGGAATCCAGTGCCGAGAGGTCCTGTTCCATGTCCTTCGTCACAGAAGGAACCACCAAAACGGTGTCGGAGAGGGAACGCCTTTCCGGCAACATCGCCCGGAAATCGGCTGTGAGGCGGCGTTACAATCGAAAACGGTGGGTGCCTATCCGCCGACCTGCCACGGAAGTCGGCGGTGCGAAAAGTGCTGTCGGCGTATCCCCTCGATGATTGCCACGATTCCACCGAGGACTAACGCAATCACCGCCAATCCCGGAGGCTTCGTCGCGGCGAAGTACGTCTCGTGGCTGAAGGTGTAGTACGTGTCCCCTTTGACTACGGTCACCTTCCCGCCGGTGAGCGATTGCCCGTGACCCGGAATCGTGGTGGCAGTGTCCAGCGT
>NZ_JBAWAC010000248.1:0-5249 GCF_049589095.1 Haladaptatus sp.
GAGTACGAGATGTTGTTCTGTGACAACGGCTGGGTCGAGTTACGGAACCCCGACGATTCGGACACCCAGTGGCTGATGGCGAGCACGAGCATGGAAATACGCCAGTGAGTCGTCGGAACGACGAATCACAGCGACACGAGAGCACGATACCATCTCAGAAAGAAAGGAACGGTCGTCTTTTAATCGAAGGATATTAGTTTGGTGTGGCGATAGAGTTTCGAAATCCAGCTCGATAATGGCCATTCCGATCGAATTCGGCGTTACAGCGGCTGGCGCAGGTCATTAGTCGGGCGAAACGGGACGCCAAAGGATTTTCCCCTTTAGCCGCAACTGTAGAAAACCTCGATGCCGTACTAGTTTCCATGAACATCGCAGGGAGTCTGACCGACGCCGCCACGTTCTTCGGGGAGATGACGTGGAAAACGTGGTGGGCGCTCGTCCTCGGATTCACGATTTCGGGAGCGGTACAGGCGTTCGTAAGCGAAGAGCGGATGACGAACCTGCTGGGGGGGCGTGGATTGCGGGAGATCACCATCGGGAGTTTCTTCGGGATGATCTCGTCCAGTTGCTCGTTCGGGGCCGTCGCGACCACGAAATCGCTGTTCAAAAAGGGTGCATCGCCGGAAGCCTCGTTCGCCGGGTTTCAGTTCGCCAGCACGAACCTCGTCATCGAAATCGGACTGGTGATGTGGATCCTGCTCGGGTGGCAGTTCGTCGCCGCCGACGTGTTCGGCGGGATTCTGATGATCCTGTTGCTCGCCGCCATCACGAAGTACGTCGTCCCGGACTCGTGGTTCGACGCGGCCCGCGACCACGTTCGGTCGGACGAGGAGGAGAGCGGTACCGTCCGTGACCCCGTCTGTGGCATGGAGGTGGACCCGAACGACGAGAGCACGCTCAGCGTCGAGACGGAGGGAGGGACGGAGTACTTCTGTTCACAATCCTGCAAGGAGACGTTCGTCAATCAGCAGGAGGACGCGACGTGGAAGGACAAACTGCTCACCGTCTCGGGGTGGAAGAACGCCTTCCGGAACGCCATCGGCGAGTGGCAGATGCTGTGGGACGACCTGGTCGTCGGGTTCATCGTCGCCTCGCTCCTCGCGGCGTTCATCCCCAGAGCGTGGTGGGCACAGTTGTTCACGCTCGTTCCGGAGGGAACCGTCGGGTGGGTGATCCTCGGGTCGGCCATCGGTGTCCTCGTGGGCATCATCACGTTCGTCTGCTCGGTGGCGAACGTCCCCTTCGCGCTCGTGCTGTGGAACGCGGGCATCCCGTTCGGCGGCGTCATGTCGTTCATCTACGCCGACCTCATCGTCCCGAACATCGTGGACATGTACCGGAAATACTACGGCAAGCGGATGGCGGCGGTGCTGTTCGTCTCCATCTTCGTCGTAGCGACGGTAGCCGGTATCGTCACCCACTACGCGTGGGCCGCCGGTGGATTGATTCCGAAGCACAACGCGACGGGCGGATCGGTCCCGCACGCCTACACGACGGTACTCGACGTGATTTTCACCGTCGTCTTCGCCGCGCAGTTGTACGTCACCTACTTCGAATCGAGCGGCGAAGGGGAAGAAGAGATGGCCGCCCACGCGGACTAAATTCTCACGTCCTCGGTTTTCTCATGTCTCCGGTTACTCGTCCGACACCGAGTTTCGCTCGGCGGTTCGCGGCCGCTCGTACTCGCCAAGCGTCGGGTGTGTCTCGCGCATCGAGACGAGAACGATGAACCCGGAAACGAACATCGCGTATGCGGTCACGTAGAACGCGTCCTGGATGGAGAACACGTCGGCCGTGATTCCGATGACGACCGCTCCGAACCCGTATCCGGCATCGCGCCACATCCGATACACGCCGAGTCCAGTCGCTCGCCACGACGGATGTGCGGCGTCGCCGACGACCGTGATGAGGTTGGGATACAACAATGCCATCCCGACTCCCGTCACGCCCGCCGTGACGACCCACGACGAAAATCCGGAGACGAGAGTGGTCGCCAGCACGCCCGCACCGGCGACGAACATTCCGGCGACGACCGGCGGCCGACGCCCGATTTTATCGGCGAGTCGGCCGGTCCACAGTTGGAGTACACCCCAGACGCCGCCGTAGACGCCGACGACGAGACCGATTTGGGCGACGCCGAGTCCGGACGCGGAGAGATACAGTGGAAACGCGATCCAGACGAGAACGTCGACGAACTTCTCCACGCTGCCCGCCTGTGCCGCCGCGAACAGCGTCTGATCGCCGTACGTCGCTCGTTTGACGACCTCGGAAAACGACAAGTCGGCGTCCGTCTCGTTCCCATCGGACTCGGCCCGTGCGTACGGGAGCGTTTCCTCCACGAAGAGGACGGAAACGAGGCCAGCGAGAATGACGACGCCGAGCAGGCCGTAGAACGGTTCGGGTCGGAGTCCGTATTGAGCCGCGACGACCCCGGTAACCCACGACCCGACCGCGACGCCGCCGTAGCCGAACGCCTCGTCCAACCCCACCGCGAGTCCGCGTGCCTCGCTTCCCGCGAGGTCGATCTTGGCGTTGACGCTCATACTCCACGCGAGCCCTTGGTTCACGCCCAGTAGCACGTTCGCTCCGGTTATCCACCACCAGTTGGGCGCGTAGATGAGGACGAACGGAATCGGCAGCGCCACGAGCCATCCGGCGATGAGCACGCGCCGACGACCGAACTCCTCGGCCCATTTGCCGCCATAGAGGTTCAGAATCGCTTTGACGAAGCCGAAACTGACGACGAACGACCCGATGACGAGGATCGACTCGACGCCGAGAACGTCGCGGCCGAGGACCGGAACGACGGTCCGTTCGGAGCCGATGGTGAGTCCGACGGCGAACACGACGAACAACTGAAGGGCGAACTGCCGCCAGTTGCGTCGGATACCCTGTGTGTAGTTCATTCGAAGGAGGATTCGGGATCAGTTTTCGAGGGGGGAATCGAGTTCAGTTTTCGAACGGAGAGTCGAGTTCAGTTCGACGCGCAGTTGTTGGGGCCGAGTTCGAGCGTTTCGGCTTCCGCAGTAGCCCGTTCTTTGCCGGTGTTCACGCGCTTGATTCGGTTGTAGTTCGCGGGCGTGTCCGGCAGGTCTTCGAGGATCGTCTCGATGAACGCCGACTTCGTGTCCATGCCGAACAGTTCGTTGTTCGCTTCGAGGTGCTCGATGGTCGCGCCGAGCGGTCGTATCTCCTCGTCGCTGAAGTGTCCGGGGAGGACGACGGTGTCGTCCGAGAGGTCGGCGAGTCGATCCAAACTGTCGAAAAGGAGTGTCGCGCCCTCACGGGCGACATCGCTCCCGCCTTCGAGGTCGGGTCGGCCGACGCTTCGAACGAACAGCGTGTCACCGCTCAGAAGGGCGTCACCGACGAGGAAGGAGATGCTTCCGCGGGTGTGCCCCGGCGTGAACAGGATTTCGACGTCGTAGCTTCCGACCGAAATCACGTCACCGTCTTCGACCGCGGTGTACCGGTCGAGTTCGCGGGCGTCCGTATCGTGGAGATAGTACGGAACGTCCTCCGCCGCGGCGAGGTCACGCCCCCCGCTGATGTGGTCAGCGTGAGCGTGCGTGTCCGCGACTGCCACGATGTCGAGGTCACGCGTGTCGGCGAGGTTCTGATACACATCGGTGTGCTGGCCTGGGTCGACGACGAGCGCTTCGCCGCCATCCGCGACGAGGTACGAAAGACAGCCGGTACCGGGACGGACGATCTGTGTGACAGCGTCCGAGTCCGTCACGTCGTAGGCCTGATACACCATCGCCCAGCCACGCATGCCACCTTGCATCGATTTGGCGTCGTAGCCGTTGTTTCGGAGCACCTGTGCGGCCCGCTGTGAGATGACGCCAGCGACACAGACGGTTGCGACTTCCGCGTCGTCGGGGACGTCATCGAGCGACTGTTCGAGTCCGATGGTGTTCCCGCCGGATAGTTGGTCGTAGACGGGGACGTTGTGGCTTCCGTCGATGTTCCACTCCTCGTAGTCGTCCTCGTTTCGAACGTCGAGGACGTACAGGTCATTATCACCGTCTCGGAGCCGTGCAGCGACTTCCGTCGGGCTGATATCGGTATTGCTCGACATACACAATACTATGAAATACAGTATTGATAAACCTGTGGATTTCCACGTTCGTTGCCCGCTTTGGCAATTCGAGGCCGAGCAACCGCTGAAAAGACGACTTTACCGCTCCCGCTCCGGGTTCGAACCGACGATTCCCCGTACTTTTCGCGCGATTCGTTTCACGAACAGAGCGTACTGTTCGACGGGGGACGTGCGACAGTTCGGTCCGTCGTCGATCGTACACGCGTCGCCGGAATCGGTTCGTTGGGTCATGGTTCTCCGTTATCGACGTTCGTCGCGGGAGTCGTTTCGACGGATAGGGCGATGAACGCCACGGGTGAAGATAGGTGCTGCAGCCACTTGTATTGTTCCATCATTGCAAGACAACCTGACCGAAACCTCAACTACTAACATCCCCGACGCCGTAGGGAAAGCCGATGACGTACTACGAAAAGCGGCAAGTGGACGGCAAATTCGACGAGGTCGTCGAGCGAACGACCGACGCGCTGGCCGACGAGGGGTTCGGCATCCTCTCGGACATCGACGTGAGCGAGGCGTTCGCGAAGAAACTGGACATCGAGGACTACCCGAACTACCGGATTCTCGGCGCGTGCAACCCGCCGCTGGCGAAGCAGGGACTCGACGCCGAATCCGACCTCGGCACCCTGCTCCCCTGTAACGTCGTCGTCTACGAGACGGACGACGGCGTGGTGGTCAGCATGGTTGACCCCGAAACGATGCTCTCGGTCGTGGACAGTCCGGAACTGGACGGCATCGCCGACGACGTCAAAAGTCGGTTCGACCGCGTGCTGGCGTCGCTTTCCGACGAGTAAAATTACCTCGCGGACGATTTCTCCAACGACCCGACGAAGTCGGTCGTGAAGCTCTCGACATCCGTCCAGTCCGTGTACTCATACTCCCGCGACGTGTCGCTGTCCCCGCTCGTCCGTTTCGCGACCTGTTTCATGACGAACCGCTTGAGCGTGCCGTACTGTCTGTATTTGAGCGCCCCCGGGATGACGGCGGTTTCGTCCGGATTCCACCCCGTTTCCGCGAGGAACGCCGCGACGTATCGACGGGCGCGGTCCCGCGCCTCGTCGGTGTCCTCGGCGGCGGTAAGACTCACGGAGAAAAACGCGGACGGGAGCCGGTTCAACTCGTCCACCTGTTTTTTCACGTAGCGTGTGAC
>NZ_JBAWAC010000249.1:0-4182 GCF_049589095.1 Haladaptatus sp.
GATAGGAAGCAAACGCTCGTCACGAAGTATAAAAACGACCGTATTAGCCAACTCAAATATCAATCCGAGATGAGCAGGCTGATCGGCGAAATCAGTTCGCTCCAACACTCCATCAAGGCGACACACCCCCGGGCCGTCACCGTCGGAGCACGGGTGAACAAGTTGAACAAACTGGACAAGCAGACGAAAACAGCAGGGGGTCCCGAAGCAAGGGAGATCGCCAAATCGATGCACGGCGTCACTTTCGACGAGGAGGATTCGATCCCCGGAGGGGACTCGAACAACACCACGCAGGGGACCGATACGGGAACGCAGATCGGCGCAGGGAATGGAAGTCTCAGCGGGAACCACACGGTCAACACTAACGGAACGGTCGGCACCGGAAGTGGGTCTATCAGCGTTGGAAAAGGAAACGGACGAAGCAACGGGAATGGAAACAAGGGCGGGCAGGGACACTGAAGCGGGAACTGAAACGGAGTCGTAAAACGACCGCTGGATCGAGGAAATCGGACGCAATACCCTATATTTCACCTGAAATCGGCGTTTACTACCGAGAGACACCCTTTTCCGTTCGGGTTGCCAAGATGAAGACGCGAATGGACTCCGCCGCGTTGCTCGATATACTCGGAAATGAAAACCGACGGCGTATCCTGCGGCTCCTCTCACACAAGCCTTGCTACGTGACCGAGATCAGCGATTATCTCGGCGTCAGTCCGAAGGCGGTCATCGACCACCTTCGGAAACTGGAGGAGGCAGGACTAGTCGAAAGTCGGACTGACGACCAGCGTCGCAAATACTTCAACATCTCACGGAACCTCCGACTCGAAGTGGACGTCTCTCCCTACGAGTTCGGAATGAAGAGCGCGTATCCCGCGAGCGCCAACCTCGACGTGAGTTCGTGCCAGTATCTCTCCTTGAACGTCAAATACCTCAATGAGCGAGTCGAAGACGAGGACGACGAAGACGGCGAGGACGACGAAGACGGCGAGGGCGTCGAGCAGATGAGCGACTCGGAGGCGAGCAAGATCGCCGACCTCGCCACCGAGCTCAACAGTTTGGAGGAGTTAAAGAGCGAGTTATCGCTCGCACAACGGTGGGTGCACGGACGGATGACGAGTGTCCTCGACTCGCTGAGCGACGCGGTGGACGGCAACGGCGAAAATCGGATTCGCGCGGAGATTTTGGCCGCGCTCGCCGCCGGTTCGGAGACCACCCGTGAGATCAGTCGAGAGGCGAACGCGCCGGAACACATCGTTGAGAACCACCTCGGGAGCATGGCGGAACGCGGAGTCGTGGAACAGGACGGCGAAAGCTGGACGCTGTCCGGATAACGGATCGGATTCTACGCACGGACATCTAAGGAACCATTCCCGACGAGTGCACACTCCGTCGTATGGAATCACGAACCGGGTACGAGTGACGCGACGAAAACGAGTAACAGGGAATCGACCGACTACAGGTCCTTGGTCAGGCCATCGCGCAGGTCGCCGCCGAAGTACGCGCCGAGACCCCCGGCGACGAGACCGGCAACGAGACCGATGGCGAAGATGGGGAACCCGGCGACCGAGAGTGCGACGATGTTCTTGAGCGCGAAGACGACGCCGCCAGCGACTCCACCGGCGACCGCCGTCTCCGCGATCTTCGAGTCGCTCGTCACTGCTCCGAGGACGAACGAGACGGCGAACATGGCGACGAGGCCAGCCACGCTACCGAGGATCGGGATGACGCCGCCGAAGAACATCGCCACGCCGAGGAGGAGCGTCGCGACGCCGAAGTAGCGAACCGAGAACAGGTTCCCAGCGCGCTTTTTCGCTCGGCTCGTGTAGCTCTCAGTGCTCGTCTCCTCGGTCCTCTCCCCGCCGTCGATGTCGTTGAGGAGGTCTGAGACATCGGTATCGGTTTCGCGCGTCCGAGTGCGCTGAGTCATGTTTCCGAATTGACGCCGTTAGGTAATGTGCCTTTCCCCGAAACGAGTGGATTGAAGTCGAACGCCGCGCTACCCCGAGATATGAATCCGGGAGACCGCGTTCGCGTCGAGCGAGCGGACGAAACCTACGAGGGAGTTTTGCTTCCATCCACGACGGCGGCGAACCTCGTCGTCAAACTCGATGGTGGCTACAACGTCGGTATCGACCGCGGCGACGCGACCGTCGATGTGCTCGAATCGGGAGTGTACGACATCGAAGACACGGAATCTGACGACTCGTCGGTCGTGGAGTTCGACCCCGACCTGCCGACGATTTCGCTCATCAGTACCGGCGGAACCATCGCCTCGACGGTCGACTACCGAACCGGCGCGGTGACGGCCCAGTTCGACGCCAAAGACGTGCTTCGTGCGGTCCCCGACCTCGCCGGACGGGCGAACTACCGCGGCCGCGTCGTGGCCAACATCCTCTCCGAAAACATGACGCCCGACGTGTGGCAGAAGTTGGCCCACGCGGTGTACGAGGAGATCGAGAACGGGGCGGACGGCGTCGTCGTCATGCACGGGACGGACACGATGCAGTTCAGCGCATCCGCCCTCTCGTTCATGCTCGACACGCCGGTTCCCATCGTGTTCACCGGCAGTCAGCGCTCGGCCGACCGACCGTCCTCGGACAACGTGATGAACGCGGTCTGTTCGGTCGAGGCCGCGAAAGCCGACTGTGCGGAAGTGCTCGTCTGCATGCACGGGAGCGAAAGCGACGACGTGTGTTCGCTTCACCGCGGCACGCGCGTCCGGAAGAACCACACCTCTCGCCGGGACGCCTTCGAAACCATCGGCGCGAAACCGCTCGGGGAAGTGGACTACAGCACCGATGACGTCACGGTCCGTTTCCGACGGGACTACGACGAACGCGGCGCACAGCAACTGGCGCTCGACGACGACATCGAAAGCGAAGTCGAACTCATCAAGTTCACGCCGGGCATGACCGTCGATTCGCTCGATTACGCCGAAGGCAAGGCCGGACTCGTCCTCGAAGGAACCGGATTGGGCCACGTCCACTCGGAGTGGGTCGACCGAATCGGCGAACTCGTGGACGACGGAACGACCGTCGTCATGACCAGCCAATGTATCGGCGGGCGCGTCTGTGATCGCGTGTACGACACGGGCCGCGACTTGCTCGATGCGGGTATCGTGGAGGGCGAGGACATGCTCCCCGGAACGGCGAAGGTGAAACTGATGTGGGCGCTCGCGAACAGCGATACGCCCGAGAAGACCATGCGGACGCCAATCGCGGGCGAGATCACCGAGCGGTCGGTGCCATGGGAGTAAGCTGCATCGAACTCCGTGAGGCCACGCACGACGATTACGATGACGTCGTGGCGTTCACGGAGGACACGTGGTCCGACCGGGACAGCAGCGACTACATTCCACACGTCTACCACGACTGGATAGACGGCGACGACCGTTACACCGTGGTCGCCGACGCCGGGGACGCCATCGCCGGAATCGTCCAGTGTGTCATGCTCTCCGAGTGGGAAGCGTGGGGACAGGGAATGCGTGTCAACCCCGACTTCCGTGGCCAAGGCATCGCAAACCGCATGACGAGCGAACTGTTCGGCTGGGCACGCGAGCAGGGTGCGACCACGCTCCGCAACATGGTCTTCTCGTGGAACATCGCGGGACTCGGGCAGTCACGGGCGACCGGATACGAGCCGATTACCGAATTCCGGTGGGCCTACCCCCAACCCGACGCGAACGCCGACCCGGCCATGACGGTGACCGCCGACCCGGACGCCGCGTGGGGATACTGGACCAAAAGCGACGCGCGGTCACACCTTCAGGGCCTCGCCCTCGACTTCGAGGAATCGTGGGCGCTCTCGGAACTGACCCGCGACGACCTCGAACGCAGTGCCGAAAACGACGAACTGCTCGTCGTGCAGGAGAACGGAACGCGCGGACTCGCTAGCTTCTTCCGGGAGGAAGAGCGGAAAAACGAGGACGGCGAACCTGAATTGTGGATCGAGTATGCCATCAGCGCGTGGGCGGACGCCGACGCCGCCCGGTCGCTGTTCGCCGCGATGGCCCGCGACGCCGCAGCGCGTGGCGCGGACAGAATCCGAACGCTCATCCCCGAGACGCCGCGGTTCGTAAGCGACACGGCCTACTGCCGCGTAGAAGTCGATGGGGAACCGGACTTCGTGATGGGAATGGATCTGACCAAGGACTACCGCTGATCGACCGCACCGGCTATTTTC
>NZ_JBAWAC010000250.1:0-1943 GCF_049589095.1 Haladaptatus sp.
GTTCGAACAGCGTATCCGCCTCCGCTTTTCCGAGACCGGTCCACGCCGATAGCCGCTCGGCGTGTTGGACTTCGTCGTCCGTCGCCCACACGGCGTCGAGTGCGAACGGAACGAACACCATGTGCACGTCCCGAGCATCGACGTCGCCGAACCGGAACGCCAGCGCGTAGTCGTCCGGAATCGACCGCCGGAACATCAACCCCTTCGCCTGCGAGAGAAACGAATCCGCCGTCTCGACATCGTTCGCTAGCGTCTCCGACCGTCCGTCCGATTCGTGTACGACGCGCACGTCGCCAACTCCTCAGGCAGGAGACAAAACTTTTGTGCGAGAGCGCCGCCACCCACGACCATGGAGAAAACCCCGTCGGGGACCGCCGTCGGCGTGGACGACCCCTACGAACACGCCGGACTCTGTGATCACCTGACCGACGAGGGAAACTGCCGCTACGCGTTCGAGCATCCGGAACACGACCCCGAATTCGCCCGCGAGCGCCGGGAGGAGGAGTTTCGCTGTCCTGTCGCGGACCCGGACGGCGATTGGGAGTGGAGCGACTGTCCGCACTATCGCTGTCGCAACCGCGACCGCGAATGCATCCGCTGCGGTCTCGAAGAGCGGCGGATGGCCCACTCCGACGAACACCCGCTGCTCGAAGAACACCACCTCTCGTACGCCGGCGGCGGCGAGACGCTTTCTCACGAAATCACGGTGTATCTCTGTCGCTGGTGCCACGCAAAGGTCCACAAATCGTGGGCGCGCATCGACGACGACGTGAACCCGGACCCGGAAGCCATCGCCGAGGCCGAAGGACGACGAAGTAAGGAACAGGTCGAGACGGCATTTGAAACCGCGGCCGAGCGATACGACCGCGAGCAGTAGCGGGCCGACTAACTGCTCGAATCCGACGAATCGCTCGAATCGGATGAACTACCCGATCCGGACGAACCATCCGAACTCGACTCCGAAGAACTACTTGATCCAGACGAGTTGCCCGAATCCGACCCGTTCGACCCCGTCGAACTATCCGAATCCGACGAATCGCCCGCCGTTCCCGAACCTTTCTCCTTGCTTTTCTTCGCCTCGGCGCGTTCGACCGCCCGCTTCAGTAGCGACGGGGTCAACAGGACGGAGATAACGAAGACGACCAGATAGGCGACGAAGATCTGGTTGCCGACGATGTGTTGGGCCACGCCGAGCGAGACGATGGCGATGCCGGATTCTGAACGTGGTAACAGCGCGAATCCCAGGATGAGCGAGTGTTCCCGACGCCCGCCCGCGATGATGTTGCCGACGTAGCCCGCGATGAAGTTAGACAGGAGGCCGAACACAGCGAAGACGACGATGAAGGTGTTGACGGTTAGCTCACCGAGATCCATTCGCGCGCCGATGGCGACGAAGTAGAGCGGGATGAACACCCCGTACGCGATACCGTACACGTCCGACTGGAGACTCTTGCCTTCCAGTCGCTTGTTCGTGGAGACCACCAATCCGATGGTGAGCGCGCCGATGAAGTACGAGAGGTCCACCGCGTCGGAGGCGTAGCCGAAGATGAAGAGAAGTCCGAGGATTCCGATGAAGTCCGACATGCCGACTTCGGATTTCGACAGCAGGTCGGAGACGGGGTCGAGCAGGAAACGGTAGAAAATCGCCGCGGCGACGAAGAACAGCGCGGCCAACCCGAGCGCGGAGATAGTTCCCATGGTCCCCCCGGCGACGAAGAACAGGGGCAAGATGGAGATACCCAGCAGGCCGACCACGTCGTCCACGACCGACGCGCCGAGGATCCAGCGACCGTACTGCGTGTCGAGTTTGTTCAGCGACAGCAAGGTTCGGACGACGATGGAGACCGATGTCACCGAGAGGATGAGGCCGAGGTAGAGGCTTGACTCCAACCCTTGGCCGAAGTAGCTCCCGATGATGTAGCCGACGATGAACGGGAGGAAGA
>NZ_JBAWAC010000251.1:0-2134 GCF_049589095.1 Haladaptatus sp.
CGGTGAGGACGAGGACGGCAACGATAACGGCAGCTACTGATTCAGCCGTCGCCCACCTCGACGGTCGACCCGATACCTGCCGACGAGGTGGCGGAAACGTCGAGTTCCCACGCGTCGAGGGTCACGATGCGGGCATCCCCGCCCGCGGCGTAGAGCGAAACGCCGTCGGCGTCCGCGCGAGTCGGATAGATCCGTCCCGTGAGACAGCGCCGTTCGTTCGCGAACACTTCGATGACCGACCCGTCGATGAACACCCTGAGGTCGACCCTCCCTTCCCCGTCGAGCGGCATCCGTATCGGGTCGTCGGCCGTTTCCGGGTGGAGGCTCGACGTGGAGCGTTCGAGGATGAGTTCGTCCCGGCGGACGTGCAACGGCGTCCGCTCCTCGCCGTCCACGGTTTCCCGGAGAACGATGCCCACCTCGTCGGCGGTGCCGAGATCCAGTGAGACCGCGAGTTCGAGTGCCCTGCCACGTGTTTGGAGCACCTCACGGTGGCCGTCGGAGAGTCCCCGGGATTCGAACCCGTGATGGCCGCCACGAAGCGATTCGACCTCGGCGGCGGGCCGTTGGCGCAGTTCGCCGTCCTCGACTTCGAGGACTCGCGGGAGCGAAAGCGCTCCGGACCACCCCGCGTCCCACTGTGCGCGCTCGCTCCGCGCCTCCTTCAGCCATCCGAACGTGAGCAGCCGTCCCGAACCGTCCCGTAGCGTTTGTGGGGCATAAAAGTCGCCGTAATCGAGTATCCCGGACGTTTCGCGTTCGAAGCGCGCATCACGCACGGTCCCGAGGAAGTAGCGCACGTGCTCGTAGTTCGAGACGTGGAGCAGGCGCTCCTCGTCGAAGTCGAGGAGTTCGGGGCATTCCCACATGTGGCCTTCCGCCTCCGACTCGGCCGTGTACAGTGGCCCGAGATACGTCCAGTCGAGGAGGTCGTCCGAGCGATAGAGGAGTGCCGTCCCGCCCACACCCGCGATACCAGAGCCGATGAGCTGATACCACGAGCCGTTTTCGCGCCAAACGGAGTGGTCGCGGAACTCGGCGTCCCAGTGGTCGGTCGAGAGGATATCGAGTTCGACCGGTGGCTCGGCCACGACCGGGTTCTCGGGGTCCTTTTTCCACACGTCGAGCGTTTCGTCGACCGCCGTCGCGAGACACGGGAGTTGCCGTCCGTCGCGCCCGCCCGTGTAGAGCATGTGAACCGTCCCGTCGTCGTCGATCGCGCATCCCGACCAGCAACCGTCGCGGTCGGGACCGTCGGGGTTGGGCGTGAGCGCGACGGGACGGTCCTCCCAGTGGACGAGGTCCTCGCTCGTCGCGTGCCCCCAGTGAATCGTGTCGTGGTAGGGTCCGCCCGGATTATACTGATAGAACGCGTGATACGTGCCGTTCCACTCGATGAGGCCGTTCGGGTCGTTCAACCAATTCGCGGGTGGTGTGAGGTGATAACTCGGACGGTCGTAGTCGTCACGAAAGTCGGTACGCATCGCGGCGAGGTCGGCGGCAGCCTTCGGCCGCCCGACGAGACCGTTGTCGGCATTTTCCCCGAGAAAACGAAGACAGCCCGCAAGGAAGGTTTCGCGGCCGCCGTCCGCGCCGTGAGCGTCGAATTCGACGTTTGCCCCGACACCGAGAACCGTCCCCGTTCCGGGCTTCCATTCGACGACGGACACCTCGTCCGGGCGGTCGATGTCCCCTCGGACGGTCCCCGCGAGGACGTCCGCACGTTCCGGGAGGACCTTGTCATATCGCGCAAACGACTGAGTGCCGCCACCGCCACGCGTGTGGAATCGAACGTCGTCGAAGGCGGCGACCGCCGGATGGTCGGCATACTGGGTCTTCCACAGCGGGCCGACGGGCGTCTCGACCGGTTCCGTGCCCACGGCGTCCGGTGCGACCGGGTCGACCCCGAGCGCTTCGACCGCAGTCAACGCCTGGCCGGTCAACAGCAGGGTGCCCCCCCGCTCGAAATAGGCGGCAAATACGTCGGCCGCCTCGGCGATGGTTTGCGGGTTCACCGGTGTATCACGGTGCCACCAGAGGACGTCGTATTCCTCGAAATCACCGTCGTGGCGGTCCGTAACCGGGACACGATCGACGGCACCCAGTTCGGTCGTCGCCCAATCGAGCGCCGACT
>NZ_JBAWAC010000252.1:0-5651 GCF_049589095.1 Haladaptatus sp.
GGTTAGTTCACACGGATTTGGGGACGGATTTCGCCCCTTCCGAATTCGTCGGGACGTGTGAATGAACACCGAATGGTACGAGGACGCTGAATTATCGGTTGAGAACGCCTAGACAACCCGTTTTGACTGAGTCGAAACGGGTAGCGATGTACCGCTTTCGGCGAGTCCTCCGAACTATCGAAACGAACGACAAGCGCCGACGAATAGACGTCGACGAATAGACGTCGACGGATAAACGCCGACCGAGGAAAAGAATTCCTTACGCGGAATCCGCGACGCCCGGCAGGTCGTGGAGTTGGGTGAGCGATTCGATTTCGTATGTCGGTTCCTCCGGGAGTTCGTAGCCGTTCCGGTGTTCCCGACGGATGAAGGCCGAATCCAACCCCGCTCGGTGGGCGGCACGAACGTCACACGCGCTGTCCCCGACGTAGAGTCCGTCCGTCACGTCGAGGTCGTTCATGGCCTTCTCGATGTAGTACGTCTCCGGTTTCGTCCGGTCGAACCCCTGTACGGTCGGGTCGCGGCCGTACACCGCCTCGAACAGGTGCGTGAGGTCGAAGCGTTCCACCATGTACTCGATGGTTGCGTGCTGGTTGCTGCTGACGAGGCCCATGTCGTGATGGTCGACGAGGTCGAAGAGGACCGAGCTATCGTCGTAGAGCACCCGCTCGCCGCGGTCCATCATCCCGGACTGAAGTGCCGACGCGTTCTCCTCTCGCTCCGGCCAGAACCGTGCGAAATCGATGTCGTGACGGGCACACGCCCGTCGCATATCGTCCATCGTCGCACCGGCGATGAAGGCGTTCAGGTCGTCGTCCGATGGCGAGACGCCGAACGCGCCGAACGTCGCTTCGACCGCCTGTCGATAGATCGTCGGGTGGTCCGAATGGAAGTCCAGCAGGACCCCATCCACGTCGAACAGCACCGAATCGTATGTCATTGAATACTCCCTAGCGGCGGAGAGGACAAATAGGTTGTTCACCGAATTTCCGCGGACCGAGGGGTTAAGTCGATGCCCCACCCTCATTCGGCACCATGGAACGCTCGATAGACGACGGGTCGCTCGAAGCTACCCTCACGCGGGGAATGAACGAGGGTGCGTACCCCGGCGCGGTGGCCGCGATTGGGTCGGTGGACGGTATCGAACGGATCGCGGTCGTGGGCGACCGCGACCCTGAGCGGGGGGAGGCGATGACGCGCGGGACGACGTTCGACGTGGCCTCGCTGACGAAACCGGTCGTGACGGCGACGACGACGCTCTCGCTCCTCGAAGCGGGCGAGATCACGCTGTCGGACGAACTCCGACGACACGTTCCGAACCTCGACGGTCATCGACGCGGCGGAATCCGCCTCCTCGAACTCGTGACCCACAGTTCCGGGTTCCAACCGTACTCGTTCTCCGAGGAGTGGAGTTCGGTCGAGGACGTGTTGAACGGCCTCCGGAATCGATCGATACTCGAAGCCGAACCCGGCAGTCGAAACGAATACAGCTGTCTCAACTTCGTCTATCTGGCCGCGGCACTGCGGGGAGCGACCGAGCGCTCGTTGGGCGAACTCGCCGAGCAACACGTCTTCGGTCCCGCCGGAATGAAGGATTCGAGCCTCGGACCGCTGTCCGATACCGGGAACGTCGCCGCGACGTACGACCACGACTACCGCGACCGAGTCCTTCGTGGCGAAATTCACGACCCGCTCGGTTGGGCGATGGACGGGGAGAGCGGAAACGCGGGGCTGTTCACGACGGTGGACGACCTCGCGCGGTTCGCACGGGCGTATCTCGCCGCCGACGGGACGCTCCTCTCCGCGGCGACGGTCGAGCGCATGCAGGACGATTGGTTGCCCGGTCTCGACGCTCGCCACAGTCTCGGCTGGCGACTCGCCGACGAGACCTACCCCGCGCCGAACTGGTCGCGCGTCGGACTCGGCCACACGGGGTATACGGGAACGTCGTTGTGGCTCGACCACGACCGCGACAGGTTCACGATTCTGCTCACGAACCAAGTGTACGACGGGAAAGGAACCGGCCTCATCCGGTTTCGCGAGCGGTTCCACGCGATGGTCTCCGCCGGACGGTTCGACTGAGTTTCCCCCGCTGACCGGGCAATATTTAATACACGGCGCGAACGTTGGCTGGTATGGTCGCAGTCTGGAGTTATCCGTGGCGTCTGCTCTCTCAACAGCCCGACACGACGAGGGGTGAACTCGCCGAACTGGGCGTGACGGGCGTCAACGTCGCCGCGCACTATCACTCCATCCGAACGCTCGATCCGCGTTCTTCAGACACGTTGTTCGAATCGTACGAGGGGGGGTGTTATTTCACACCTGACTCGAAGCATTTTGCCGACACGCCCATCGACCCGCCGGTAAACGACATCGACGGTCACCCCGACCCGTTCGCGGACGTCGTCGAACGACTGACCGACGGTGGTATCGACGTCAACGCGTGGCTCGTCTGTTTTCACAATACAAAACTCGCGACGGAGAACCCGGAGTTCCGCGTCGAGAGCGCGTTCGGCGACGCCCACGAACACGCGTTCTGTCCGTCGAACCCCGAGGTTCACGCGTACTTCGAAGGCGTCGTTCGCTCGTTGGCCGACTACGATATTTCGGCGATCAACCTCGAATCGATCGGTTTCCCGAGCGTCTTCCATCCCCACGGTTCGACGTTCGGCCACGCGAAGAATCAGGTCGTCCGCGGACCGGACGAGCAACTATTGGTCTCCCAGTGTTTCTGTTCGGCGTGTCGGGAACGAGCGGCCGACCACGCCGTCGATTTCGACCGCGCCCGTGAAGTCACCCAGTCGCTCGCCCGCGACGTTCTCCGAACGCCGGAACGGCAGGTCGAGTCGCTGGCGAAACTCGCCGAAGAGGAACCCGTGCTCGCGGACCTCTTCGACTTCCGCGCGTCGGTCATCGACGACTTCCTCTCCCGAATCGCGGCGGCCAGCGGCGACGTCGAGTTGACCTACTCGACGGCGGACGGACTCGGCCGTGACCCGAACGACGGGTGGCCAGCGGGGGTCGTCCTCGACCGGATTCGACTGCATCTCGACCGCGTCATCGCGCTCTGCTACACGGACGACCGGGACCTCGCCCGGCGGCGAGTTCGTGGGTATCGGGATGCCGTCGAGATGCCGGTCGACGTCGGCGTGACGCTCGACCCTGACGTCATCGGTTCCGAGGACGAATGGCGGACGTTCGTCGCAGAGGTCGGTGAACTCGGCGACGAACTCCACGTGTACAACCACGCGCTCATGGGTGAGGCCCATCTCGACTGGCTGAACGCGGCGGTCGTCAAGCCGGAAAACTAGTCCCGACTCACACGGGGTTTTTTAAGGGGATAACGCATTGCCGAAGATATGGTTACGCTCGGCGTAGAACGGTTACTGGACGATTGTCCCGAGACGGTCGACGGCGAACGCCTCGGACTCATCACGAACCCGTCCGGTACCGACAGCAACCTCAACACGACGATAGACCTCCTCGATGCACGCGACGAGTTCGACTTGCGCAAACTGTTCGGGCCGGAGCACGGCCTGCGCGGCGACGCGCAGGCCGGTGTGAAGGTCGAAGACAGCACCGACGACCGAACGGGATTACCGGTGAAGAGCCTCTACGGCGAACAACGGCGGCTGAAACCGGAGATGGTGGACGATATCGACACCATCGTCTACGACATGCAGGACGTCGGCTGTCGGTTTTACACGCTCATCTACACGCTGGGATACGCGCTCAAGGGGGTCGCGGAAGCCGACAAGCGGATGGTCATCCTCGACCGTCCGAACCCCGTCTCGCCGCTCCCGGTCACCGGAAACCGAATCGACGCGGAGACGTCCTCGTTCGTCGG
Organism: Haladaptatus sp.; assembly: GCF_049589095.1. Classification (NCBI taxonomy): domain Archaea; kingdom Methanobacteriati; phylum Methanobacteriota; class Halobacteria; order Halobacteriales; family Haladaptataceae; genus Haladaptatus; species Haladaptatus sp. The sequence continues at coordinate 3,848 of NZ_JBAWAC010000252.1, forward strand.
CGGCTACGAACTGCCCATCGTCCACGGGTTGACGGTCGGCGAGTTGGCGACGCACTTCAACGGCGAGTTCGACATGGGCGCGGACGTAGAAGTGGTCGAGATGCGCGACTGGTCGCGGTCGGACTGGTTCTCGGATACGGGCCTGCCGTGGGTGTATCCCTCACCGAACATGCCGACGCCGGGAACCGCGACGCTGTACCCCGGAATGTGTTTCTTCGAGGGGACGACCCTCTCGGAAGGGCGCGGAACGACGAAGCCGTTCGAACTCGTCGGCGCGCCGTGGATCGACGGGGACGAGTGGGCGTCGGAACTGTCGAGTCAGGATTTGGACGGCGTCGCCTTCCGACCGGCGTACTTCTCGCCGACGTTCTCCAAACACGAACGCGAGAACGTCACCGGCGTGCAGATTCACGTCCTCGATCGGGACGCCGTCGATCCCGTGATGGTGGGCCTGACGGTGCTCGCCTCGGCGTTCACGACGTACGACGATCCCGAGTGGATCGCCTACGACGACGAGTACTTCATCGACAAGTTGGCGGGGGGAAGCTATCTCCGGGAGACGATCGACGACGCGGACGGATCGACCGACCCCCGCGAAATCGCCGAAACCATCGTGAGCAGTTGGGAGGACGACCGGGCCGAGTTCCTCGACGCACGGGCCGAGTACCTGCGGTACTGATAGCCATGACGAGCGCACCAAGCGAACCGGAATCACCGACATCGGCATCGACATCGACGAATCCGCCATCGAACGTCACCGGACTGGAATCGGCGGTCGCGGCCCTCTCGCTGGAGGAGAAGGTCGGCCAACTGTTCGTCGCGGGATTCGACGGCCTCACGCCGACCGGGGAAATCGAGGAACTCGTCGCCGAACGGAATCTCGGCGGTATCATCTACTTCAGCCGAAACGTCGAATCACCCGAACAGGTTCGAACCCTCTCGCGGACGCTACAGGGGTTCGTCCCGGAGGAACTGCCGCCGCTGTTCGTCACCATCGACCAGGAGGGCGGCCGAGTCGCACGCCTCTCGTGGGGGACCGAACTGCCGAGCGCCATGGCGCTCGGCGCGGCCGACGATCCGGAACTGGCCGCGCAGGCCGGGAACGCCGTCGGACGGGAACTACGTTCCCTCGGGATCGACATCGACCTCGCGCCGGTCCTCGACGTGAACAACAACCCGGACAATCCCGTCATCGGCGTCCGGTCGTTCGGCGAACATCCCGAACACGTCGCGGAATTGGGTGCCGACTTTGCGGACGGGCTTCAGGACGCCGGTGTCGTCGCCTGCGGAAAGCACTTCCCCGGCCACGGCGACACGGCGGTCGATTCCCACCTCGATTTGCCGGTCATCGACCACGACCGAGAGCGCCTCGACGCGGTCGAACTGTTGCCGTTCCGGCGGGCCATCGAGGACGACATCGGGGCGATCATGACGACGCACGTCGCGTTTCCGACGATCACGGAGGACGCGGAGCGACCCGCGACGCTCTCCCGAAAAGTCGTCACGGGACTCCTTCGGGAGGAACTCGGCTTCGACGGCCTCGTCCTCACCGACTGCATGGAGATGAACGCCATCGCCGACGGCGTGGGTACCGCTGAAGGCTGCGTGCAGGCCGTCGAAGCGGGGTGTAACCAGATATTCGTCTCGCACACGCCGCGCAAGCAGCACGCCGCCATCGACGCCGTCATCGATGCCGTCGAATCGGGGCGCATCCCCGAGGAGCGAATCGACACCGCCGTTCGGCGGGTGTTTCACGCCAAGGGAGCGTACGATACGGGGTACGTCGGCGACGAGGAAGAGTGGG
>NZ_JBAWAC010000253.1:0-3352 GCF_049589095.1 Haladaptatus sp.
GAGATCGAGTCGTCGTCGGCCGCCTCGGTGTCGAGGATGTCCTGTTTGTACTCGTTGTCCTCGTAGAAGTCGAACGCTTCCTCGCGGGACTTCTCGGTACGCTCGATGTCGAGGTCCTCGGCGATGATGTCGTGGGCCTCGTCCTCGATTGCGGCGAGGTCGTCGCTGTCGAGTTCCACGCCCGCGATGTCGTAGTAGAATCCCTCGTCGGTCCACGGGCCGATGGTGAGTTTCGCTTCGGGGTGGAGTCGTTTCAGCGCCTGTGCGAAGACGTGGGCGGCGGAGTGACGGAGGACGCTCAGGTACTCGTCGCTCTGGTCGGTGACGATGACGAGTCGGCAGTCCGCCGACAGCGGCGTCGCTTTGTCCACGAGTTCGCCGTCCACGACACCTGCCACCGTGTCCTTGCCAAGTCCGGGGCCGATTTCGTACGCCACGTCCTCCACGGTCGAACCGTCCTCCATCTGGAGTTCGGCACCGTCCGGGAGCGTGACAACGATATCGCTCATGCGGTTGGGTACGCGCCACGCGCCAGATAAGTGTGTTGAGACGGCACGAGGAACCACGGCGGATGGGGGTTCGATATCCGGTTCACCAGCGGGTTTACTATCTCGAAAACCCCTATCGATAGTCGAAACATGGAAATCGCTATCGTCCTCTTCGAGGGATTCGACGAGTTGGACGCCATCGGCCCGTACGAAGTGTTCGAGAACGCGGGCGATGCCGGTTCGGACCTCACGGTCTCGCTCTGTACGCTCGCGGAAACGGAACGAATCACGGCGAGTCACGGCCTCCGTGTCGAACCCGACGCGACACTCGACGACCGCTCACCGGACCTCATCGTCGTTCCCGGCGGTGGATGGAACGACCGGAGCGAGGCGGGAGCGCGGACGGAAACGGAACGAGGCGACCTTTCCGACGCTTTGGCGACGCATCACGAACGAGGGACCACGATCGCGGCGGTCTGCACCGGCGGAATGTTGCTCTCCAGTGCTGGACTGCTCGACGGTCGTCCCGCAGTCACCCACGCCGGGGCACTCCCCGACCTCCGGAACTCGGCGGCACACGTTGTCGACGCTCGCGTCGTAGACGACGGCGATATCCTGACCGCTGGCGGTGTCACGTCGGGTATCGATCTCGCGTTCCACATCGTCGAGCGCGAGTTCGGTGCCGAAGTCGTTCGCACCGTCGCCGAAGAGATGGAGTACGACCCGAGCGACGACGTTCACACGACCGGTAGTCGGTGACGACGGCACCCCGTTCGACGGTTAATCTGAAGGTGCTGACGGTAGTACGACCCGTATGCGAAAATCACCGAAGCCCGAGGACGTGGACAAGCCGGTGTTCAACGTGGACGAGCAGAAGGTCGGCATCGTCACCAAGGTCGAGGACGGCATCGCGTACGTCGATCCACATCCGAGCCTCTTCGACGAGTACAAGATGCTGCTCGGGTGGAAGGACGAGACGAAGGACATCTACCCGCTTCCGCACGAGGCCATCCACGGGATAACGGACAAGGAGGTTCAACTCCGAACCCACGACACCGAACACGAGAAAAAGCGGGAATAGACGAGAACGACACCGAACAAAAGCGGGAATAGGAGGCAACGTCGTGCGGGAATCCACAGCCTCAAGTCGTGGGTCTGCGTGGCACGATTATCGATGCGCGTCCAGACCTTCGGTGCCGGGACCCCTGACCTGGCCGTCGTCGCCTGCCTGCACGGCAACGAACGCTGCGGAAAGACGGCCGTCGAGCGCGTGCTGGCGGAGAAGCCCGCATTCTCCCGCGCGGTTCGTTTCGTCCTCGCCAACGAGGAGGCCATCGCGGAGGACGAGCGGTTCATCGACGAGGATTTGAACCGTGCGTTTCCGGGAGACTCGAACGGGAAAACACACGAATCCCGGCTCGCGGCGGAACTCCTGCCGGAACTCGACGGGTGTGGCGTCCTCGACTTACATTCGACGGAATCACAACCCGAGCCGTTCGCGCTCGTCACGCGACTGAACGACCGAACGAAACGACTTGCGCGGGCGACCGGCGTGGGGCGCGTCGTGGACATAAGCTACCTCGCTGGCGGCCTCATCGACTACGTCGACGGCGTGGCAGTCGAGTGCGGGTACCGGGGAAGCGAACGAGCGGAGCGAAACGCCGAGCGCGTCCTCCGGAACTTCCTCGGCGAGATGGACGCACTGGAAACCCTCTCGGACGCCGGTGACCCCGAACTGTACCGGGTGTTCGACGCCGTGGAGGGCGCGAACTACGAGTTTGTCGGCGAGAACTTCGTCCGCGTCGCGGAAGGAGAAATGTTCGCCCGAAGAAAGGACGACCAGGCCAGCGAACTCCGTGCCGACCGGCCGTTCTATCCGGTCCTGATGTCCACCGACGGCTACGACGAGATGGTCGGGTTTCGAGCCGAACGGGTCGGCAAGCTGGACGAGTAAGAGTAGGATTAGCGTTTTCGAACGCCGGTTCCCGCTCGGCCGGTTTCGAGGTCGATGACGCCGTCCGGCATGGGAACGCCCTCGTAGTCGTCCTCCGCGAGGAGGAGCGAGCCGTCCAAATCGGCATAATCGAGCAGCGGGACGAGGTGGCACGCGGCCGCGATGCTGGCGTTGCTCTCGATCATACAGCCGAGCATGAGCTCCAGGCCCTCCGCCCGTGCAGCGTGAATCATCCGCATCGCTTCCCGAAGGCCGCCGCATTTCATCAGTTTCAGGTTGGCGATGTCGGCCTTGTCCGCGATTCGCGGAATGTCCTCCAGCGTGACGCAGGATTCGTCGGCCGCGATGGGGAGCGCGGCGCGCTCGCGCACGAACCGCATTCCCTCGGGGTTCTCGGCGGGAATCGGCTGTTCGACGAACTCCACGTCGAATTCGGCGAGCGCCTCGATTTTTTGTACTGCCTCACGCGGACTCCACGCCTGATTCGCGTCCACGCGAATCGTCGCGTCCGGGGCCTCGTCCCGAATCGCGCCGACGATTTCCTCGTCGCGGTCGGTACCGACTTTGACTTTCAGCGTGCCGTATCCGGCTTCGACGGCCTCCCGCGTCTTCTCGGCCATGACGTCGGTCGTGTCGATGCCGACCGTGAACGACGTTTCCAGCGTGTCTTCGGGGTCGAGTCCCCAGTAGCGATACAGCGGCAGTCCGGTGCGTTTCGCGGCGAGGTCGTGCAGCGCGATGCTCACCGCACAGCGCGCCGCCGGATTGCGATTGACCGTCTCGCGCATCTCGCGTTCGATGCGGTCGAGCGCGTGCGGGTCGTCCACCCGCTCCACGACGTCGAACAGGTCCGGCATGACCGCCTCGACCGTCGCCGCCGTCTCGCCGTAGTGTTCGGAGGGTGCGGCCC
>NZ_JBAWAC010000254.1:0-2554 GCF_049589095.1 Haladaptatus sp.
GAACAGTACTAAAACCAACGGTGGGGGACGTACGCGGGATACAGCCAGAAAACGACGGAAGATGGAGGCGTGGGAGAAATCGATGGAAGGATTCACATCGGGACGTGCGACGTCTCTCGTACCCGTCGAGGTGCGTTCGGATATTTCGGACGGCGTACCGACGAGGTCGTAGAAAACGACGTCACAGGGGGTGACGATTTTTATTCGCTACCGGAAATTTCCCAGATTTTAATATCCATAGTGATTTCATTGTGAACCACCAATATATGAATATTTCTATTCGTTTGCACCGGATAGTTTCAGTGAGTACGAGACGAAAACGGAGAATCCAACCGGCGAACTCCCGCAAGCGCGGCGGAGAAAAATTCCTCAAATATCGACTCCTGAAACATCCGACGAAAGGATAGAGAGCCCCGCTACCATTACAGAGATAGTACTGTAATTTTCTCGCACAGAAAATGAACCATTTATATTGGAGGAAGCACAACGAGTTCGTATGGAACTATCGGACAAAGCCTTGAACCAGGTGGATCTAAGCGTCCAAAACATCGGCGGCATCGACCAAACGGAAGTCAGCTTTTCCCCCGGAGTGACCGCCCTCACCGGTCGCAACGCGACGAACAGAACCTCCTTGCTGCAGGCGATAATGGCGGCGCTCGGTAGCGACCAATCCTCGCTGAAAGGGGATGCAGAGGAAGGTACCGTCGAGATGACTATCGGCGACAAATCGTACACGCGAACGTTGACCCGCCAGAACGGGACGGTCGTGACCAGCGGCGACCCGTATCTCGCCGACCCGGAGCTCGCGGACCTCTTCGCGTTCCTGCTCGAATCGAACGAGGCGCGCCGCGCGGTCGCACGCGGGGACGACCTACGCGACCTCATCATGCGCCCCATCGACACCGATGCGATCCAGGCCGAGATCGAACAACTGCGGGACGAGAAACGGCGACTCGACGACGAACTCGACGAACTCGATTCGCTCAAGGATGAACTTCCGGGGCTCGAAGAGAAACGAACCAAACTGCGAACCGAGATCGAGGAGAAACAGGACGAACTGGCCGAGAAGGAAGCCGAGTTGGAGGACGCCGATGCGGACGTCGGCGAGTCGAAATCCGAGAAGGCCGCACTCGAAGAGAAACTCGATGAACTGAGCGACACGCGCTCACGGCTAGAGGATATCCGGTACAACATCTCGACCGAGGAGGAAAGCATCGAGGCGCTTCAGGACGAAGTTGCGTCGCTCGAAGACGAGCAAGCGGACGATTCGGATGCGTCGGAGACGGACGTATCGATGATCACGGAGCAAATCCAGCAACGGCGGGACGAAAAACAACGGCTGGATTCGACGATGGCCGAGCTCCAGACCATCATTCAGTTCAACGAGGAGATGTTGGAGGGAACGAGCCCCGAACTGCTCTCGGCGCTTCGAGATGGAGAGCACGGAGGGCACGCGGAGTCGAACGAGTCCCTCACCGACCAACTCGTCTCCGACACGGAAACGGTCGTCTGTTGGACGTGCGGAACGGAGGTCGAAAAATCGTCGATCGAGGGGACGGTCGAACGGCTTCACGAGCTTCGACGGGAGAAACACGCCGAGCGCTCGTCGCTCGAATCCGAGATATCCGAACTTCGGGACGAAAAACAGGAACTCGAAGAGGCACAGCGACAGCGTGAACGCACGGAACAGCGCCTCGACCAACTCGAATCGGAACTCGAAGACCGAGAAGCCCGGTTGGATGACCTGCGCGGGACGCGGACGGAGTTGACCGAAGAGATCGAAGACCTCGAAGGACGGGTCGAGGAACTCGAACAGGAGGAGTACAGCGACGTGCTTGCGCTTCACAAGGAGGCGAATCAACTCGAATTCGAACTCGGGCGACTCGAATCCGACCTCGACGACGTCGAGGCCGAAATCGAGGAGATCGAATCGCAGGTCGGCGAACGCGAGCGGATCGAGGAACGGCGGGAGGACGTTCGGGAGGAACTGGCGGACCTCCGGACGCGGATCGACAGGACGGAGTCCGAGGCGGTCGAGCAGTTCAACGAGCACATGGAGACCGTGCTCGACTTGCTCGATTACGCCAACCTCGAACGAATCTGGATCGACCGAACCGAACAGAACGTTCGGGAGGGACGCCGGAAGGTCACCAAAAGCGTGTTCAACCTGCACGTAATCCGAAGCACGGAATCCGGGACGACCTACGAGGACACCATCGACCACCTCAGCGAAAGCGAGCGTGAGGTGACGGGACTCGTCTTCGCCCTCGCCGGGTATCTCGTGCACGAAGTGTACGACTACGTGCCGTTCATCCTGTTGGACTCGCTCGAAGCGATCGATTCGGACAGGATCGGCACGCTCATCGAGTATTTCAGCGAGTACGCCGGGTATCTCGTCGCCGCGTTGCTGCCCGAGGACGCGGCTGCCGTCGACGAACGACACGAACGCGTGACCGAGATCTGACGACACGCTCATCGAGCGCGTCGGGGCACTACTCCCCGTCGTTCGACCGAACCGGAATCGTCACTTCTTTTTCGCGCAGTTGGCCGTCTC
>NZ_JBAWAC010000255.1:0-12445 GCF_049589095.1 Haladaptatus sp.
GTTTCTGTGCGGTGACGAGCGCCTTCCCGATGAATCCGATGAGCGCCGCACCCCACGTCGAGTAAAAGGCGAGTCGGGCAGCGGGACTGCCAGCGGAATCGACGTAGTAGGCGAGTTTGGCCCGTGAGACGTTGTACTTGTCCGTCAGCGGGCGCATCATCGACCCGACCACCAGACAGTTGAAGTAGTCGTCGATGTGGATGATGATCCCCGCGAGGAACGCCGCCTTCTCCGCGTCAGCGGGTGAATCGGTCCGTGCGGTGAGGGCTTCTAGGACGCCACGAAGCGCGCCGGATCGGATCATCAACCCGATCACCCCGCCGATGGCGAAAATCGCCAGCAGGACGTTCTCGACGTACCACGAGTCCGAGAACATCGGCGAAGTGGCCATTATCGTCGGGACGTGTTTCAGGCCGAATATCCCGCCGAGAACGTTTCCCGCCGTTATCGGGCCGAACGACGTATGCAAAAGCGACGTTTTCGGAATCAGGACGTCACCCAAGAAATGCTTCGGAACGCCCGCAGATCCCGGCTTCAACGCACCGTAAACCACGCCAGCGCTGGCGATTCCGGCGAACAGCCCGATGATCGCGTCGCGTGAATACCACGCGAGGCTGATGGCGACCAGTGCCGGAATCACGGACCAGACGCCCGCATGAATCGTATCCATACCATTGTTCCCGACCAGCCGAATAAATGGGTTTTGGGCGGTTGCAAAACCAACGGATCACCAACAAAAACCTACCCGTTAGTGAACGCGTTCGAGAAATCGCTTCGCACGCTCGGTTTCGGGATGGGCGAAGAAATCCGCCGGTTTTCCGGATTCCACGATGCGTCCTTCGGACATCAGGACCACCCTGTCGCCCACTTCGCGGGCGAAGCCCATTTCGTGGGTGACGACGAGCATCGTCATCCCCTCCTCGGCTAAGTTGCGCATCACTTCGAGTACCTCGCCGACGAGTTCGGGGTCGAGCGCGCTCGTCACCTCGTCGAACAGCATGACGTGCGGGTCCATCGCCAACGCTCGGGCGATGGCGACGCGCTGGTGTTGCCCGCCAGAGAGTTGATTCGGATACTTCTCGGCTTGGTCGGCGAGGCCGACGCGGTCCAGCATGGCCTTCGCCCACTTTTCCGCTTCGTCCTCCTCGAACCTTTTCACGACCATCGGGCCGAGTGCGACGTTTTCGAGCGCCGTCTTGTGCGGGAAGAGGTTGAAGCTCTGGAACACCATCCCGGTGTGCTGGCGGAGGCTGTTCACGTCCACGTCCGGGTCGGAGATGGGTTCGCCTTCGAGTCTGATTTCGCCGCCCTGTATCTCCTCCAAGCGGTTCGTACACCGCAGCAGGGTCGAGTTTCCGCTCCCGCTCGGCCCGATGATGACGACCACTTCCCCGTCGTCGACGGAGAGCGACACGTCCTTGAGCACGTGCAGGTCGCCGAAGTACTTGTCAACGCCGTCGAACTCGACCTCGGGGACGTTCATCGTGTTGTCCCCTCGCTCACGATTGTCCATCGCACCGTCCTCGTCCTCGGGAAGGCTCATCGTTCGGACCCCCACATCGAGCGCGACTCCAACGTCCGGACGGTTTTGCCGAGCGGCACCGTGATGACGAGGTAGGCGACGGACACCACGACGATGGGCGTCCACGCGTCGAACGTCGCGCTGTTGACGTTCCGGAAGACGCTGATGAGTTCCGGAATCGCCAGCACCGTCAGCAGTGACGTGTCCTTGACGAGGATGACGAGGTCGTTGCCGATGGCCGCGAGCGCGTTCCGCCACGCTTGCGGCAGGATGACGTAGCGCATCGAATCGATGTACGACATGCCGAGCGACCGCGCGGCCTCCGACTGCCCGCCGGAGACGGAGTTGATGCCGCCTTTGACCGCCTCGCCGATGTAGGCGGTGTGGTTCAGCGTGAGGCCGATGATGGCCGCGGCGAAACTCCAGTTCTTGAGCGGGAACTGCCCGTTCGCCCAGAGCGCCGGAATCCCGAGGTAGACGACGAACAACTGGAACAGAAGCGGCGTCCCACGGAAGAACTCGACGTACAGCGTGGCGATTCGCTGTGTGAATCCCGTCTGTGAGACGCGACCCAACCCGACCAGCACCCCGAAGATAAGCGAGAGAGCGGCCGAGATGACGATGATCTGTAACACGAGGATCAGCGCGTCGATGAACTGCGGCAGGATCGTCACGAGCAGTTGGTAGTCGACGAACTGCGTGAGGATCAACAGCAGAAAGAACAACACGCCGAGGGTGAAGATGCCCGCGACGGCGATGCCGAGCACTTTGACCCGGCGGTCGGTCAGCCACTTTTCCTCACCCTCCGTCGGTCGCTCGATGCCGCGTTCGGTGTATGTCTCTGCCATGAGGACTCCTGCGGCGCTTAGCCGCTGGTCGTGCCTCCCGAACCGGAGGTCTGGAAGTACTTGTTGTAGATCCGATCGTACGTCCCGTTATTTCGGATGGTCGAAAGCGCCCCGTTGACCTGCTTTCTGAGTTTGTCGTCGTTCTTCCGGAACGCGATACCGTAGTCCTCGACGGTGAGCGTGAGGTACGGCGGTGCGTTCTTCTTTCCCTGCCGCTCGGCCGCGCCCTTCCCCTGTAACAAGGTGACTTGGTTGTTCTGCTGTGCGAACGCCTGATTGACCGTGTTGTCGTTGATGACTGCTGCGGCCTGATTGTTCCCCAGCGCGGAGAACGCGTCCGGAATCTGGTCGTAGCTGTCGATGGTGAGGTTGCCGTTGAACTGCTTTTTCAGCTTCTGGGCGGCAGCCTCGCCGGTCGTCCCCTTCTGGACGGCGACCGTCTTCCCTTTCAAGTCCTGCACGCTCGTGATGCCGCTGTTTTTCAGGACGAGGACGGTCTGGTACGCCGTGAAGTACGGGTCCGAGAAATCGACCTGCTTCGCTCGCTCCGGCGTGATGGTCATCGCGCTCATGATGACGCGGAAGTTCCCGTTGTTCAGGCTCGGGATGATGGTGTCGAAGCTCGTCTGGACGAACTCGTAGTTGTCCCCGAGTTGTTGCTTGAAAATCGCATTTGCGATATCCACGTCGAAGCCGATGAGCTCCCCGGTTGCGGTTCGGTATTCGAACGGTCGATACGGGATGTCGGAGCCGATTCTGATGGTACCACCCTGTGCGCTCGCGTTGCCCGCGAACGTCAGGCCAGCGATAGCTCCGCCGCTCCCCCTGAGAAAGGTCCGTCTGTGCATTGTGGTTCTCCCCCGATACTACATAGTCAAACAGCGTATAGAAAGCTACTATCGGTTTCTAGCGGCAGTTCGGTAAAATTTCCGCGGTGATATGTTAGTCGTCAGACGGATAGGCGCCGGGTGAATCCGTCGCGGATGTCGTGGCCCGGTCTGGTTCCTCGTAAGCCCACAGCGTTGTCGCCAACAGCGCCGCGAATATCAGCAACGCGGTGGCGTGATGGGCCACGAGGACGGCCGGACCGTAGATCAGGACGGTTGCCCCGCCGAGGAGTACCTGCACCGGAAGGACGACCAACGCGAGGGTCGCGGCGGCCCGGATACGGGTGCTCTCGTAGTATCTCCATGCGCCGACGGTGGTTCCCAGGATGAAAAATCCGGTCACCATCGCCACGAGTCGGTGGAACCACTCGATGAAACTCGGGAACGTCTGTGGAATCAGTCCACCGTCACAAAACGGCCACTGTTGACCACACGAGAGACCCGCACCCATCGCGGCGGTGTACACGCCGAGCAGGATGAGTACGAACGTCAGTACTGTCGTGACGGCGGCGAAACGCCGAAATCGGGTCCCCATTAGTTACGCACCTCGGGTCGGTTTTCTCCTATCATACTGATCCCCTTTCTCGGGATTTGGGATGGGCTGTACTTAGGTCTGTCCGACTTTCCCGGAGAGTGAGAGCCGAACGAAATGGAACCGGAGGACGGGGAAGGAATCGGAAGACGAAATGGAACCGGAGGGAGGGGAGGGAGAGCATCGGAAAAAGCGGACAAGTGTTGGAAAAGCCGGGAGAGGCGTCGGAAAGACAGGGGTTGGTTGTGGGGGCGGAGCGAGTTCAGCCGGGACCACACAGCTGTGATACCACCAGCGGGCAGGACTGGATTGGCTTCTTCACATTTCTATAAGTCAATAATAAGTTTTGTGGAAAAATACTGTCGAGAAGACGGCAACAGTGGACTCAAGCAGGTGTTTGAAGGAGGCCGCTCGCAATAAGGGAACCATGACCAAACGAGACCGTCTCGACAGCCTCCTTGCCGAGCGCGATATCGAATCCGTCTGGTTCGCGCGTCCGAACTCGTTCGCGTGGCTCACGGGCGGCGACAACGTCATCGACCGTGAGGGCGACGTCGGCGTCGCCGCCGTCGGCTACGACGGCGATACGTTCCGCGTCGTCACCAATTCCATCGAAGGAACCCGCCTTCGGGACGAGGAACTCCCGGACGGGATGCCCGTCACCGAGTACCCCTGGTACGAATCGTCGTTGGCGGATGCGGTGGCGGAGCACGCCGAGACGCCCGCCGCCGCCGACTTCGACGTGCCGGGCGTCGAATCGGTCGACGCCTCGCCGCTTCGACAACCGCTCACCGACGAGGACGCCGACGCGTATCGGCAACTGGGCACCGAGACCGCTGCCGCAGTCGAAGCCATCTGCCGGAAGCTGGATCCGGACGATACCGAACGGGAAATCGTCTCGGCGGTCCGCGGCGCGCTCGACGCGCGCGACATCGAGACGCCCGTGGCGCTCGTCGGCGGGAGCGAACGCGCACAGCAATATCGTCACTACACGCCGACTGAGGCGAAGTTGGGGGACTATGCACACGTCTCCGTGACGGCGGAACGGGCGGGACTACACGCGAGTTGTACCCGCACCGTCGCGTTCGATGCGCCGGAGTGGCTGGCGGAGCGACACGAGGCGGCGGCGACGGTCGAGACGACGGCACTCGCTGCAACACAGCGGTTTGGGACGGAAGCAGTCGGAGGAAGCGAGGGGAGTGGAAGAAGGGACGGACGGGCGAAGGACGTGTTCGCGGCGATTCAGGACGCCTACGACCGCGTCGGCTATCCGGGCGAGTGGGAGTATCACCATCAGGGCGGCGCAGCGGGGTACGCCGGACGTGAGTGGATCGCGACACCAACGACGGACGACGTAATTCGACTGCCGATGGCGTACGCGTGGAACCCGACGGTGCAGGGGGCAAAGAGCGAGGACACCGTCTTGGTCGACGAGGACCGGATCGAAATCCTCACGCAGACGGGCGACTGGCCGACGGAACCCGTGACTGCACTCGACGACGACGTGACGCTGTCGCGCCCGTCCATCCTCGAACTCTGAGTTCGACAAATGTCGAAGGATGATTTCGACGCAGACGGATAGCTTTTTACACGCGGGTAGAAACAGTATCCGGCATGGGACTTGACGAGGATTCACTCGATTACCACCGGAGCGACCCGCCGGGAAAGATAGAGATTTCGACGACGAAGCCGACGAACACACAACGTGACCTGAGTCTCGCCTACTCCCCCGGCGTCGCCGCGCCGTGTGAGGCGATCGCGGACGACGCGGGGGATGCGTACTCCTACACCGCGAAGGGGAACCTCGTCGGGGTCGTCTCGAACGGCAGTGCCGTTCTCGGTCTCGGTGACATCGGCGCACAGGCGTCGAAACCCGTGATGGAAGGGAAGGGCGTTCTGTTCAAACGATTCGCCGACATCGACGTGTTCGACATCGAACTCGATCAGCAGAACCCCAGCGACATCGTTCGAACCGTGAGCGCGATGGAACCCACGTTCGGGGGTATCAACCTGGAGGACATCAAAGCGCCCGAGTGCTTCGAGATCGAGGAACGCCTCCGCGAGGAGATGGACATCCCCGTCTTCCACGACGACCAGCACGGCACCGCCATCATCAGCGGGGCCGCCCTCATCAACGCAGCAGAAATCACGGACAAGAACCTGGAAGACCTGAAGATCGTCTTCTCCGGCGCTGGCGCGAGCGCCATCGCTTCGGCCCGATTTTACGTCTCGCTCGGGGCGAAGAAGGAGAACATCATCATGTGTGACTCCACGGGCATCATCACGGACGCCCGCGTCGAGAAGGGTGACGTGAACGAGTTCAAGACCGAATTCGCCCGCGACGTTCCGGAGGGCAACCTCGCAAGCGCGATGGACGGCGCGGACATGTTCGTCGGCCTCTCGGTTGGCGGCATCGTCAGCCAGGACATGGTGCGTTCGATGGCCGACAACCCGTTCGTCTTCGCCATGGCCAACCCGGACCCGGAAATCAGCTACGAAGATGCCAAGAACGCCCGCGACGACACGGTCATCGTGGCGACCGGCCGTTCGGACTACCCGAACATGGTCAACAACGTGCTCGGATTCCCGTTCATCTTCCGTGGCGCGCTCGACGTGCGCGCGAGCGACATCAACGAGGGGATGAAAGTCGCCGCCGCACGCGCGTTGGCGGAACTGGCCAAGAAGGACGTTCCGGACGCCGTCGTCAAAGCCTACGGCGACCAACCGCTTCAGTTCGGCCCGGATTACATCATCCCGAAACCGCTCGACCCGCGTGTGCTGTTCGAGGTCGCACCCGCCGTCGCGGAGGCGGCCATGGAAACCGGCGTGGCCCGCAGCGAACTCGACGTCGACGAGTACGTCGAGACGCTCGAAGCGCGCCTCGGCAAGTCCCGCGAGATGATGCGTGTGGTCCTGAACAAGGCCAAAAGCGACCCCAAGTGCGTCGCGCTCTCGGAAGGCACGGACAGGAAGATGATCCGCGCCGCCTACCAGATGCGCGAGGAGGGTATCGCCAACCCCGTTCTCATCGGCGACCGCGCGGAAATCGAGGCGAACGTCGAGGACCTCGGCCTCGACTTCGAACCCGAAGTCGCTGACCCCGAGAACGGCGACTACGACGACTACGCCGACCGACTGTACGAACTGCGCGGGGGGAAGGGCGTCACTCGGAACGAGGCGGGCGAACTCATCGAGAAGGATTCGAACTACTTCGGAAGCGTGATGGTCGAACAGGGCGACGCCGACGCCATGCTGACGGGGCTGACCCACCACTACCCGTCCGCACTGCGCCCGCCCCTCCAGGTCATCAGCACCGCGCCGGACGTGGAGTACGCCGCCGGTGTGTACATGCTCACGTTCAAGAACCGGGTCGTGTTCTGTGCTGACACGACGGTGAATCAGGCACCCGACGAGGATGTGCTGGCCGAGGTCACGAAGCAGACCGCCAAACTCGCCCGCCGGTTCAACGTCGAGCCTCGGGCCGCGCTGCTCTCGTACTCCAACTTCGGCAGCGTGACCAACGAGGGAACGCGCAAACCGCGTGACGCCTCCAAGATCCTGCGCGACGACCCCGACGTGGATTTCCCCGTCGATGGCGAGATGCAGGCCGACACGGCCGTCGTCGAGGAAATCCTCAACGGCACCTACGAGTTCTCGGAACTGGACGAAC
This sequence comes from Haladaptatus sp., assembly GCF_049589095.1. Lineage (NCBI taxonomy): Archaea > Methanobacteriati > Methanobacteriota > Halobacteria > Halobacteriales > Haladaptataceae > Haladaptatus > Haladaptatus sp. Next base: position 7,460 of record NZ_JBAWAC010000255.1, read on the forward strand.
CCGCGAACGTCCTCGTCTTCCCCAACCTCGAAGCGGGCAACATCGGCTACAAACTCCTCCAGCGCCTCGGCGGCGCGGAGGCCATCGGCCCGATGCTCGTCGGCATGGACAAACCCGTCCACGTCCTCCAGCGCGGCGACGAAGTCAAGGACATCGTGAACTTGGCTGGCGTTGCCGTCGTGGACGCGCAGAAGGAGTAATCACCGCGAGCGAAACGAGGCGCTGATTTTTTAGAGGTTGTAGAATGTCTCAATCCACACGCTCGGAGGGGATTTTAGTTTTTTCTGAGATCACAGCGACCGAGCCGCATGAATTACCGCACCGCGCCACACGCCTCCCCAACCGACTCCTCGCTGACGCTCGTCGTCCACCGTCGGAGACAAGCTCCGACGAGCCACTCGCTCACTCCGGAAGAGCAAGCTCTTCCGTGCTCCCGCTCGCACGCTCACGGGAATTTCGTTCGCGAGGACGTCGCGCGCCGTGCGGCTGGTTCAATATTCGGCCCGCCCGTCCAACTGGGTGGCGCGCGGGCCAGTAGGTCCGAGGACCGCGAGGTTTCGCAGAAACCTCGGAAGCGAGTAGCGCGGAACGTCGTACCGCGGACCATCCGAGCGGGCACGGCCCGCGAGAAGACGGCAACGCCGCGAGCCACGTCGTCCGAGGACCTGCTGGCTATCGCGCGAGGGATGACGACCGAGGAACACAGTGACGAGTGGAGTTCTCGTGAACGACAAAGGAGTGAGCGAGAGCACGGGAGAGCTTCGCTCTCCCGGAGGAATCGGCTGGAGAGGCTCGTGGTGCGGAGCGGTGCGGTTGCGGTGCGAGGTGGGACTTCTGAAAGACTTCGTCTTTCAACTCCCCGCTCGTTCCTTGCGGGGATGAAAGGGGCCGCCCGCTCGCGTAGCGCGTGGTCGTCTTCACGAGCAACTATTCTGGCCTCTCCGCACCATTCGGCCAGAATATCTCGTGGAACGGCCGCGAGCGTGGCGGGGGCTTTCGGAGCGGTCTGCTTTCCAGCAACTGTAATCGTAAAACTATCAAACGAGAGTCGAGACGAGCGGGGGCTTTCGAGGCAATCTTCTCGATAACTGCAATCCCACAAATTCCTATCCTACTAAATTCAACTATTTTCTACTACACTAAAACACACTAACCCCTCTTGTCGAATCCCCATCTTTACCTCTCTGAGTCCACTCACCCACAACTATGACCGCACCTACCGAGCGAAATCGACTGGACGAGGAGGAAAGTCCGTACCTCCGCCAGCACGCCGACAATCCGGTGAACTGGCAACCGTGGGACGACGCCGCGCTGGAGGCAGCCAAGGAGCGCAACGTCCCCATCTTCCTCTCGATCGGCTACTCGGCCTGCCACTGGTGTCACGTGATGGCCGAGGAGAGTTTCGAGGACGAGGAGGTCGCGGCGTTGCTGAACGAGAACTTCGTGCCGATCAAGGTCGACCGGGAGGAGCGCCCGGACATCGACGCGATCTACATGAGTATCTGCCAGCAGGTGACGGGTGGCGGCGGGTGGCCGCTGTCGGCGTGGCTGACGCCGGAGGGCAAGCCGTTCTACGTCGGGACGTACTTCCCCAAGCGCTCCCAGCAGGGGCGTCCGGGGTTCATCGAGTTGCTCGAAAACGTCACAAACACGTGGCGGGAGAACCCTGAGGAGATGAAAAACCGGGGCGAGCAGTGGACGAGCGCCATCGAGAGCGAACTGGAATCGACGCCCGACGCGGACGACGCGCCCGGCCCGGAACTGCTCTCCAGCGCGGCCTCCCAGACGGTTCGCAGCGCGGACCGCGATCACGGTGGATTCGGGCAGGGGGGACCGAAGTTCCCGCAACCGGCGCGCATCGAGTTGCTCCTCCGCGCCGACGACCGACTCGGCGGGGAACAGTATCGCGACGTGGCCGTCGAAACGCTGGACGCGATGGCGAACGGAGGGATGTACGACCACGTCGGCGGCGGGTTCCACCGCTACGCGACCGACCGCAAGTGGACGGTACCGCACTTCGAGAAGATGCTGTACGACAACGCGGAACTGCCGCGCGCGTTCCTCGCGGGCTACCAACTCACGGGCGACGAACGCTACGCGCAGGTCGTCCGCGAGACGTTCGAGTTCCTCGGCCGCGAGATGCGCCACCCGGACGGCGGCTACTACAGCACGCTCGACGCCCGGAGCGAAAACGAGGACGGCGAGGACGTGGAGGGCGAGTTCTACGTCTGGACGCCGAGCGAGGTGTTCGAGGCCGTCAACGCCGAAGATAGTGATATCGATATCGACGCCGAGACGAGGGCTGACATCGTCTGCGAGCGCTACGGTATCTCCCGGTCGGGCAACTTCGAGGGTCGGACGGTCCTCACGTTGCGGATGGGGGTTCCCAAACTGGCCGAGAAGTACGAGTTATCGGAGGAGGAAGTCGAGACGTTGCTCGAAGACGCTCGCCGATCGATGTTCGAGTTCCGCGAGAATCGACCCCGACCGCCCCGCGACGAGAAGATTTTGGCTGGGTGGAACGGCCTGCTGATCACCGCACTCGCGGAGGCGGGATTCGTCCTCGACGATCGGTACGCCGACCTCGCGGCGGACGCGCTCGGCTTCGTGCGCGAGCACCTGTGGGACGAGGACAAGAAAAAACTCTCGCGGCGGTTCAAGGACGTTTCCGAGTCACACTCGGAAGCTCGTGAGACATCGTCTCACGGTGGGAACGTGGCCATCGACGGTTACCTCGAAGATTACGCATTCCTCGCCCGCGGCGCGTTCGCGCTGTACGAGACGACCGGGAACCAGGACCACCTCGGTTTTGCCCTCGACCTCGCGCGGGCCATCGAGCGCGAGTTCTGGGACGAAGAGCAGGGAACGCTGTATTTCACCCCCGAGAGCGGCGAGCGGTTGGTCGCTCGCCCGCAGGAACTCGCCGATCAGTCCACGCCGTCCAGCCTCGGCGTGGCGACCGACACGTTGGCCGTCCTCTCGGAGTTCGCGCCCGACGAGGCCTTTGCGGGGATTCCGGAGGCGGTCCTCGAAACACACGCCCGAACCATCGAATCGAACCCGTTCCAGTACGCGACGCTGGCGCTCGCCGCGGACCGCAACGCGACCGGATCGCTGGAACTGACGGTCGCGGGCGACGAACTCCCCGAGGAATGGCACGACCGACTCGCGGAGACGTATCTCCCGACACGAATCCTGACTCGCAGACCGCCGACGGCGGACGGCGTGACGGAGTGGTGTGAGAAATTGGAACTGGACGAAGTGCCGCCGATTTGGGCGGATCGAGGCTCGGAGGCGGAACCGACGCTGTACGTCTGTCGGTCGTTCACTTGCTCGCCGCCCGTGACGGACATCGACGCGGGACTGGAGTGGGCCGACGACCTCGCACCGGAGTGACGGTATCGAAACGGAGTCGTCGCGGGATCAGGCCAACGCGTCGCTCGCGAGCAGTTTGCGGGCGAGGTAGTCGGCGGCGGGGACGTCTTCTTTCTCCTCGAAGCGGGCGATTTCCTCGTCGGCGCGTTCCACCACGACCGTCGGAATGAGCGTCACGTCGTACTCCTCGGTGAGTTCGCCGTTCTTGTCGTCGTCGACCTCGTAGACGTGAATCCGCTCATCCTCGACTCCTGCGGCCTTCAACGCGGCGAAGAAGTCGGGGAGACGTGACCGACAGTCGCCACACCAGTCCGCGCCCCAGACGCGGTAGGTGAGTTCGCCGAGACCTGCTTCGAAGGCGTTGATGGTTTCGCTGTGCTCGCTCGCATTCCAGTCGGGGTTCGGTACTGTCGATTCCATAGGCGAGCATGGGGGCGAACGCGAATAAGGATTCTCGCTTCCGGCACTGCCTGCCGGTGTCCAGTAGGTGTTTAGGCGTGGAATTCGTACCGTGAATCATGAAATCCTCCATCCTCGACGCGGTAGGATCGCCACTCGTCCACGTCCGCTCACCCGAGGGTGCGACCGTCGCCGCGAAACTCGAATCGTTCAACCCCGGCGGGTCCGCGAAGGACCGCCCGGCACTGGCGATGGTCGAGGCCGCGGAACGCGCGGGCGAACTCCACCCCGGCGACCGAATCGTCGAACCCACCAGCGGCAACACGGGAATCGGTCTGGCCGTCGTCTGTGCGGCCCGCGGCTACGATCTGACCATCGTCATGCCCGCCTCGAAGTCGCCCGAGCGCAGACAACTGCTCAAGGCCTACGGCGCTGACCTCGAACTCGTCGATGGCAACATGGAATCCGCGAAAGCGCGCGCGGACGAACTCACGGAATCCGGCGACGCGATACAACTCGGCCAGTTCGAGAACGCGGCAAACGCGGACGCCCACTATCGAACGACGGCCGAGGAGATTATCGAAGAGGTCGATGGCCGCGAAATCGACGCCTTCGTCGCAGGTGTGGGCACGGGCGGAACGATCACCGGAACCGCCTCGCGCCTCAAGGAGGAGTATCCGGACATGGAAGTCGTCGCCGTCGAACCCGACCGCAACCCCGTCCTCTCGACCGGCGAACCCGGCGAGGACGAGTATCAGGGGATGGGTCCGGGATTCGTGAGCGAGTTGCTCGACACGGACCTGCTCGATTCGGTCGAGCGAGTCCCGCTGGAGGACGCCGAGGACGAATGTCGCCGCCTCGCCCGCGAGGAGGGTATCCTCGTCGGTCAGTCCAGCGGCGCGGCGAGCATCGCGTCCTACCGCGTCGCCGAGCGCCTCGCCCAACCCGACCTCAACTGCCCCGAAGTCCCGGAGGAGTGGCAGGAGGCGATGGACGAAAGAAGCGAAAAAGCGAGGTCTGACGGTGGCGTCGACGACCAGTCGACGGTAGGTCGGATGGAATCCGACGGTGGCGTCGATCAGGACTACGACGACTGCCCGCTCGTCGTCACCATCTTCCCCGACAGCGGCGAACGCTATCTCTCGACCGGGATGTTCGACTGAGGTATCGTCCCGCGCCACTTCTATCCCTTTCTCCCTGCTTATCGTCGGC
>NZ_JBAWAC010000256.1:0-10697 GCF_049589095.1 Haladaptatus sp.
CATGTGGAAGAATACGTCTTCGTCTGCGTCGTCTGTCTCTATAAATCCGTAGCCGCCAGTGTCGTTGAAGAAGTCAACCGTACCTTTCGCCATTGCGTTCTACCAAAGCAATCCCATACTTAAAAATCTATGCAACCACCAATGCCTCATGTGACCAATGCACATGGCCACCAGAGGACAAGGCTGATACCCGTTGGGTGAGTGGAAACGAACAAGACGATGTTGACGCGGCTTCGGCGACAATTGGAAACGGCGTACGAACGACAGTTACAACGCAGCGTTTCCGGTGCGCCGACACACGTCGCGGTCATTCAGGACGGCAACAGACGCTACGCCAGCAAGCAAGGCGACGAAGCGTCGGACGGTCATCGAGAAGGGGCAAAGACGACCGAGCGCGTCCTCGACTGGTGTGACGAGATCGGCGTCGAGGAACTGACGCTGTACACCTTTTCGACCGAGAACTTCGAGCGGTCCGAACAGGAGAACGAGTCCTTGTTTGACCTACTCGAAGACAAACTGTACGAGTTCGCCGACGCCGAGCGCGTTCACGACAGCGGCGTCTGCATCCGCGCCATCGGTGATGTTCCACGGCTCCCCGAACGCGTCAGGGAAGCCATCGACTACGCCGAGCGACGAACCGGGGAGTACGACAACTTCGTCCTCAACATCGCGCTGGCGTACGGCGGCCGAAACGAACTCCTTCGTGCGGCCCGCGACGTGGCCCACGAAGTCGAGTTGGGAAACCTCGACCCCGACGACATCTCCGTCGAAACCATCGAATCTAGACTTTACGACCGTCCGCTCCGCGACGTTGACCTCATCATCCGAACCGGCGGGGACGAGCGAACCAGCAACTTCCTCCCGTGGCACGCCAACGGCAACGAGGCGGCCGTCTTCTTCTGTACGCCGTACTGGCCCGAGTTCTCGAAGATCGACTTCCTGCGCGCGGTCCGAACGTACGAATCCCGCGAACAGTCGTTCCGGCAGGCAAAGGTTCAGCGCGCGCTCGCTCTCGTGCGCGCCATCGGCGGTGTCGAACTGGATGAAGCGCGCTCGATCCTGCGGAAATTCAAGGAATACGTTCCCGACAGCGTTTCGATGGAGGAGATCGAGAGCGGGGAAGACCGTCGAACGACCGAGTAGACGGACGATTTCTGATTGCCGTTTTTTCGATTCGTACTCCGTTACAGGGTATCGAACAGGGAGTCACCCAACTTCGAGAGCGATCCGATACCGCCCGTCTCGACGTTTTTCGTCGTCGGCATCGGACCGGACGTGACGATGGGGGTACCGCTCACCCGCAGACGGGCGTCGTGAATTGTCGTCCGTCGGCCGTTCTCTATCGTGATCCCGTCCCGACTGCCGAAGTGGTGTTGGACGGAAACCCCCGAAAACCGACAGCCGTCCCGTCCAGTGAGCAGAATGGCGGTTCCGTCCGGGGCCGCGCCGTAAATCGAGAGGTTCTCACAGGCGACGTCGTGGTTCGATGGAAGTGCTTGCATGCTCGGCATCGTGGTCGGGTCGTATTCGGTGGCCGGAGAACGCACGTTGACGGCCGGGACGCTGTGGTTGGTCTGAATCGTGGTGTTCGTGATCCGTGCGGTGCCGAACTGCTTTCCCACGACGATACCGCCGGAGCTGTACGTTCCACTCAAGTCCGTAATCTCGACGGTACAGTTGTCGATTTCCGCGTTCGTTCCCTCCTCCATCCAAATCCCGCGCATGTTCGGTTTCACGTCCGGGTTCCGAGGGTTATCGATTCTGACGGTCGCGTTTTCGACGCGCGTACCGCTCGTTCCACCGCCGATCCGTATCTGGTCGATGCCGTTGTTCGCGTACGTCCCGCCCCGCACGAGCAGTGGGCCGGAGTGGGGAGACGCGTAGAGGCCTTCGGTCCAGTGTTCGACCTGACAATCGACGAACCGTATCGATCCCTCTCCCGTGTGCGTGAAAATCGCGTTTCCGCCCCGTGATCCACCTCGCATGTGAGCCCGTTCGACGAGCAGGGACGCCGACCGCTCGGGCACCTCCAGTTCGAGACCGCTCCGAGAGGACGTGCCGTGGTCCCCCTCGAACCGGAGGTTTCGCAGGACGTTCCGGGAACCGGCGACCGAGAACGCGACGACCGGGGAGGCATCGGGCTTCGTGTAGTCGAAGGTGAACCCGTCGAGCACGAAGTTCCGAACCGGTTCCCCGTATAGCCAGTTACCCTGCATCCCCGCCGGAACGCGGAACGTCGCGTCGTTTCCCACGAGTCCACAGTTCTCGTGATGGGAGCAATCGAGGTTCGAAAATCGGTACGTTCCGGGAGGAAAGTAAAGCAACCGCCCGTCCCGTAACGCCCGACTGACCGCCGCACCGACGGGTTCGGTACCCGTGTCGTCCACGTCCAACGAACCGACGTCGACGATTTCCTCGAACCGGTCGCGATAGGGACCAACGACCGACTCCTTGCTTCGCCCGGAGTTCGTGTCACATCCCGCAATCGTCGCCGCGAGGGCGACACCGGCCGCTCGGAGGTACGACCGTCTCGTAGTCCCGCCGCTCGGCGTTCCCATCTCAGTCGAAGTCACAGCGGTGCGCTATTTTACGGTTACGGGGGTAGAGGAAGTCTAAGACCGCGTTTCAGGGAGTAATCGGTCCCTTCGAAGTCGAAGCGTGATGCGCCGTGGAGTCACACGGTGCCTACCGTGGGAACGATTCGTTCACGAATCCGAACACGACACCGGGACGAACACGAATCGGCGGTTACAGTCGTGGCAGGGCGTACGTCCCGACGAGAACGCCGATTCGGCTCACGGTGTACGCGATGGCATACAACGTGCTCGCAGCGGGTTGCAGAACGAGTAAGATAACGAACGTCCCGAACGTGAACGAGAAGCCGACGGTTCGAGCGGAACGGGAATCGCTCATCTCCTTCCCGATAGCGTCGATTCGTTGCATGAGAACGGGAACGGCCCCGCCGAGCACGACGCCGATGAGGATTCCAACGACGGCGACGAACGTCAACGATGGAACACCGGTGTCGAACAGTCGGACGACGTTCTCCAGATCGTCTATCAAGTAGGATAGAAGTACGAAGACCACGAGCACCAGTACCAACTGGAAGACGTTCACGACGAACGAAGGGGACTCGGTGAGATCGAACTCGATATCGGAGTCGGCAAACCGGAAGAACCGAAAGGAAATGACACCGGAAAGGACGACAACGACGCCGAGAACGATGTCCACACTATCGTCGGTGAGGATGCTGAGCGCGACGAAGACCGCGCCGAGGCAAACGAGTACCATCGACAACAGTCGTGCAAGTCGTTCCGTGTCCATATTCACACCCAAGTATATTAAATAAACCACAAGTAAGTTCGGATATCATCGTTCGAAAACTGTTCTCGGAATGCGAGTCGGAACGCTTCGCAAAATCGGGAGACCTACCGGCCGAACCGCCGCTGTCGGTTCTTGTAATCCAGAATCGCCCGCAGGTAGTCACGCTTGCGGAAGTCGCGCCAGTTGACGTCGGTGAAGTACAGTTCGGAGTACACCGACTGCCAGATCATGAAGTCGGAGAGGCGTTCCGCGCCGGTTTTGATGACGAGGTCGGGGTCGGCCGGGAACACCAATCGGGATTCGATTTCCTCCTCGCCGACCTCGTCGGCCGAGACCGTTCCGGCCTCCACGTCCTCCGCGACCGCACGCACCGCTTCCGCGAATTCGTGTTTGCCGCCGAGGCCGATGCTCACCTGAATCGGCGCGTCGGCAGGGGTGAGGTCTTCGGGGCCGCGAACCGCGATTTCTCGCGGTGCGCGGACGTTTTCGAGTTCGCGTTGAAGGGTCGGTACTGCGCCGGAGTCCAGCACGCTCACGTAGACCGTGATGCGTTCCGCGCCGTGGTCAAAGGCCCACTGGAAGAACGATTCGAGCGTTTCGTACGCGCCTTGTTCCAGCAAGTCGCGTTCCGTGATGACGACGGCGATATCGCTCGGCGGGTCGGCGTTCTGACGGCGAACGCGGGCCGTGAGGTACTGGTCGTAGAGTCCCACTGGAACGGAGTAACCACCATCGACGCATAAACGTCACGCCCCGCGCCGTTCGCTTCCTTCGAGAATATTAAGTGGCCCTCCGCGAAAACGAAACTCGTGACTTCGAGCATTCGGCGGGCGGCGGCATTCGCAGGGGTTGCGACGCTCTCGCTCGCCGCGTCGGTGCTGGTGGCGGCCGTAGCGGCGTTGTTCGCCGCGATCGGTGCAGTCGCGCTCGTCCTCGACGAAGGGACGTTGTTCGACCTCTTCGCGCGGCCGAGTGACCGGAACGAGGGACGCCTACGCGGATTGGCCGCGTTCTCCTTTGCAACTGCCGCGCTCGCCATGCTCGTCATGCTCGTCGGGTTGCCGACGAGCGTCTTCGTCGCAGCGGTCTGTCTGCTCGCGTACGGGAACCTCACGGAACAAATCGTTCGAACGCGGAGCAGCGCGACCATCGCCGCGACCGCCGGGTTCACCACCGGTGGCTTCGTCGCCGCGGTTTTCGCCCAAGCGATCGTCCGAGGTATTCAGGGGAACCCGGTCGGACCGGTACTGCCGGAGCTCGTCTTTCTCGCGGCGAGCGGCGCGCTACTGGCAGGGTTGCTCCGGTCAGTTCTCTTCGAGCGGGACGATCCGGTGGTGATGTTTTCGGTTGCAGTCCTACTGTGGCTATTCACCGACCTCACGATGACGGTGACGAAATTGGACATCATCCTCGCCATCGCCATCACGGTCGGCTTCGGCTACGTCTCGTGGGCGCTCGACACGGCATCCGTCACCGGCATGCTCACCGGCATCCTCCTCGCGTTGCTCACCATCGTCCTCGGGGGCTACCCGTGGTTCGCCGTCCTCATCTCCTTTTTCGCGCTAGGGGGCCTGTCCACGAAGTTCAAATACGAACAGAAACGCAAAAACGGCGTCGCGGAAGCCAACGAAGGCGCTCGCGGCGGCGGCAACGTCCTCGGCAACGCCGCGGTGGCGCTGATTGCGGTGCTCGCGTTCGCCGCCAGCGACCGACTCCATGTCGCGGAAAGCGTCTTCCTCTACGCGTTCGCGGGAAGTATCGCGGCCGCCATGAGCGACACCCTGTCGAGCGAAATCGGCGGCGTGTTCGACAACCCCCGACTCATCACGACGTGGCGGCGGGTCGACCCCGGCACCGACGGTGGCGTGACGTGGCAGGGCGAACTGGCCGGAGCGACGGGGTCGTGTATCGTCGCCTTCATCGCCGTTTCCCTCTTCGACTCCATCGGCCCGCTGGGCGGCGGCGTCATCGCACTGGCCGGAATCGGCGGCATGACGGTGGATAGCATCCTCGGTGCGACCATAGAGGGCGAGGGACTCGGCAACCAGAGCGTCAACTTCCTCGCAACGCTTGCCGGAGGACTCATCGGTGCCGGGTTGGCGTTGGTGGTGGGCCTAGCGACGTGATCCGACCGGCGACGCCCGACGACCTTCCCCGACTCCGGGAAGTTCGGTCGTGGCTTTCCGAACCGACCCCGGAACTCCTCGAAACGACGATTTCCGAACCGGGCTCCGTCTTCGTCTCGACTGCTGCCAACGATCCAGTCGGATACATCCTCACCCTCGTCGGCACTGATGCGTACATTGCCGAACTCGTCGTGGAACCGGTACACCGCAGGGAAGGTCGGGCGAGACGGCTCCTCCAAACCGCGCTCGATTCGGCCCGTGACCGCGGTTGTGCTCGCATCTCGCTCACGGTTCACGAGAAAAACGAAGCCGCCCGGTCGCTCTACGAATCGATGGAGTTCGAACTCGTCGGACGCGAATCGGGATACTACGCCGACGGCGGAGACGGGTTGCTGTTCGAGAACCCACTGCAGTGAAAAGGGAACGCTACTCCTCGTGGAACTGATCGGCCGTGATGATACGGACCGTCGTCGGTTTTTTGACGAACTCGCCTTCGTCGCGGGAGACTATCTGCTCGACGCCGCGCTGGGCGGCGACGTCGAGGATTCGCTGGCTGAGCGTGCCATCGAACACGACGGCGTGTGGCACCGTCTCCGACCCTTCGATGGCCGCGAACGTCTCGTCGGCCGGTGCTTCGGCCAGGATACCGAAGTCGTCATCGAGTAGTCGAACCGTCGCCGTCCCGTCATCGATGACCGCTCCGACATGACTGCGAAGCGTCGTCGGTTCGTCTGCCGTGGCCGAATCGGTCGCTTCGGAGTCGGCCATCTCGGAATCCACCGTCTCGGAATCCGCCGTCTCGGAATCCGCCGTCTTTCCCGTTTCCGACCCGTCAGGCGTTTCAACCGTTCCGTCCGTTTCCGCGTCTTCGTCGGTTTCAGCGCTTTCCGTCGGTTCGACGGTCGTGTCAGTTTCTTCGGTAGACGATTCGCTCGTGGACGTCGTGTCCGCTTCCGAGGCGTTCGTTTCGGTGGACGATTTCAGCGGTCGAACGGTCGAAGGTTCGTCTATTTCGGGTGCGGGAAGCGTGCTTCCGTCGGTTGCGGCCATCATCGTCTCGTCCGCGTCGAAGCGGTCGAACCGACGCTTCCCTCGCAGGGACGCCATCACTTCGTCGCGCGCGAGATCCTCGACGGATTTTCCTGTCGGCGCGATAGCGACGTAGTCGATGTCGCCGACCTGATCGAGTTCCTTCAAGATCAGGTCGCCGCCGCGGTCGGCGTCGAGAAAGGCCGTGGTCGTCCGCGCCTGTGTGAGGTCGGCGACGGTGTCCGGGACGTTCGTTCCTTCCACTGCGATGGCGTTTTTCACGCCGTAACGGAGCAAGGTCAGTACGTCGGAGCGACCTTCGACGACGATGATGGCGTCGCTGTCGACGACGTTCGGCCCGGCCGGGAACCCTTCGTATTCGGTGATATCTTCGACGCGGATGCTCTGTCGGACTTCGTCCAGGATCTCCTGGCTAGTCATGACGCTGTCGTCGAACGACGACGACAGCAGGTCTTTCGCACGGTCCACGACTTCGCGTCGTTTCGCCGCCCGCACGTCTTCGATGCTCGCAATGCTGACGCTGGCGCGACACGGCCCGACGCGCTCGATGGTTTCGAGCGACGCCGCCAAAATCGCCGTCTCGACCTTGTCGAGGCTGCTGGCGATAGTGATGGTCCCGAACGACTGGCCGTGTTGGCTCTCGACGTGTACGTCGATTCGACCGACTTTCGAGGACTGTTGGAGGTCGCGTAAATCGAGGTCGTCTCCGAGCAACCCCTCTGTCTGCCCGAAGATTGCCCCGACGACATCACTGCGTTCTACCACCCCGTCGGCGGTAATGTCTGCGTGAATGAGGTATTTCGCTGTATCGTCCATGAGTGATGAACTGCCCTCCGGGAGGGCGTGATTGTAACGTCCATGAGCGTGGCCATGGATACGTCTCAGTGTGGCGCTCCAACGCCCAAATACCTGTCGTCACGGGGGTTCCCTCCTGCGATCCTACCACAAATTCGCGTGAAAAATCATCACTATTGATGGTCGGATTGATGATCGGCCCGCTACTCGTTCAACTTCCGGAGATGTTCCGCACCGTGAGCGAGCGACGCCAGCGGGTCGCTCGGCGCGTCGTGCTCGTAGACGAGCCAATCGGTTCCCGCCTCCCGTGCCGCGTTCACGCAGGCGGATAAATCGACGTCACCCACGCCGAGTTCGACGGGTTCCCCGTCGCGCGTGTCCTTGACGTGAACCAACGGGGTACGGTCCCCGAGCGAGTCGATGAGCGCGATCGGGTCCTGTCCCGCCGCCACGGTCCATCCGAGGTCGAGTTCGATTTCGAGTTCGGACTCGTCGAGGAAGACCTCGAACCCGGTCTTCCCACCGACGTCCACGAACTCGTGGTCGTGGTTGTGATAGCAGAGCGACGTGCTGTGACCCTCCATCCGCGCCGCGAGTTCGTCCAGTCGCCGCGCCGTCCGCGTCGCCGCCTCCTCGCTCTCGAAATGCGACGCGTCGAGATACGGCACGACCGCCCACTCACAGCCGATCTCGTGATAGATGCGCGCCGCCCGCCCCGGGTCGTCCTCCAACTCGTCGATGGGAACGTGGGCGGCGGCGACCTCCAACCCGGCATCGTCCAGCGCGTCGGCCACGTCCGCCGGGTCGGCGTCTCCAAGTCCTGCGAATTCCACGCCGTCGAATCCCACCTCGCCGACTCTCGCGAGTATTTCCGGGAGGGGTTCGTCGATCTCACGGAGCGTGTACAACTGAATCGCCGTTCGCATCATACGTTCCCGTGCGCGGGCCACGGAGTTAGTGATTGTTCCTCCCACGACGACGTGAGAGAGAATCCTGCAATCGAAACAGTCACGCCAGTAGACCCGACACGACTCCGAACTCCCGCTCCCGAAATCCACGAACGTTTTACCCGGCGACCCGAAGGGGGGGATATGTTGCTAACGCTGGAGGGACTGGACGGGAGCGGGAAGACGACCGTCTGGGAGGTGCTTCACGAGGAGTTTCCCGAAGCGGTGTTCACCCGCGAGCCAACTGACACGTGGTACGGCGATGCGGTCAACCGCTCGATAGGGGACGACGACGCCGACTCGATCGCCGAACTGTTTCTCTACACGGCGGACCACGCGGCCCACCTCGCAAACACCGTTCGACCCGCGCTGGAGGAGGGAAAACTCGTCATCTCCGACCGCTACTCCGATTCGCGGTACGCCTACCAGGCGGTCGCGCTGGACGGGGCCGTCATTCGCCCGATGGAGTACATCATCGGCGTGCACCGACCGTGGACGCGGCCGCCGGACTGTACCATCTATCTCGACGTGGACCCGGAGACGGGCGCGGCGCGAAGCGGCGCGACGAACAAGTTCGAACAGGCCGGATTCCTCGCACAGGTGCAGTCGAACTACGAGCGACTGATGGAAGCCGAACCGGGGCGGTTCGTTCGCGTCGATGCGACCAATTCGCCCGAGACGGTCATCGACAACGTCGTCTCGACGATCGAGCGCGTGCTCGACAACGCCGACGAGTAGGACCCGTCAGACCGCGCCGCCGCTTCCGAATCCGGGATGGCGACGCTGGAATCCGATGAGCTGTTCGACGCGATCTGCCTTCGCCAACAGGACTTCCTTCAGTTCGGGAGGGTTGCGAATACGGGTGTTGTCGAGCAACTCGTCGGGAATCACGAGCGTATTGTCCGGGATATCGTCCTCCGCGTGAACGGAGAAGTGTTGCTGATCGATCTTCATCACGAGCGGCCAGTCCAACCGCTCGACGCCTTCGCCGGAGGAGTACAGGGCTTTGTTGACGGATTCGTGATCGTCACGACACATGACGGCGTGATCACCCTCGTATGGCTCGACGTAGAGCCGACCGAGGTAGTATCCGCTGGAAAACGACTCGAACATGAGTGACAATAACACACAAGGAGAGATAGTTATATAGGAGTTATGCGGAAGCGTTATGTCGAACGGCAATCACTCGGGTTTTCGGTCCGTGGGTTTCGGGGACGCAACGGTGATAGCAGTTCTTTTAATAACTCGCTACGCGGGTAGAATATGGCAGTTCCCGAACGCTATGCCCGCTACTATCTCGAAAACGCTCCGAGTTTGGTGGTGCTTATCATTCTCAACCTCGCTCTCGTCCTCGTCGGCGTCAACTTCTACGTGGAGACGATGCCGGGCGTTCCGCTCTTTCTCTGGCCGTTGTATGCCGATTCGCCGACTGCAGTTGCACTGTTCGCCGCGTCGCTTTTCACCCTCCTCCCGAACCTCGGCAAGCGTCTTTCGGACTCCCCGCAGAACCTGCCGCTCGCGTATCTCAACACCATCGCGTTCGTCTGGCTCGTCCAATTCGGCCTCTGGACCTTCACCGCGCTCAACCTCGGCTTCTCGCACTACTACGCCCCACCGTGGACCAACCCGGGTATCCTCGACTACTGGGGCATCATCATCGCCCACCTCGCGTTCATCCCGGAGGCATATCTCATTCCGAACTACGGAAAGACGACGAGAGGTGCGCTGGTGGCGGCATTCGTGTTGATGATGGCGAACAACGTTTTCGATTACGTGTTCGGTTACCACCCTCCGCTTCGCTACAAAGTCGGAATCGTACTACCGATACTCTCAGTCGGAATCACGTTCCTGTCCGTCTTCGCCGCTTCACACGCCATGGACCGGTTAGAGTGATGGAGATGTCTTTTTAAACGTTCTTCCCTCCTCTCGATTCCTCGTTACGAGATGTGAACAGAACGAACGAATTACCCCCTTTTTAAGTGATGGCTGAGTACTAGAGCAGTAGATGAACGCCCTTCGTGCCATCCTGTTAGCCGTCCTCGTCGTTTGTGGATGTGCCGTAACCATCCCAGCGGCGGCGGCCCCGACGCCGAACACTCCGGCAGATGTCACCTCCATCCAACGGCAGCAACAAGCGAACAACAGTACGGTCCGAATGAACAACAGCACGCTCGGTGCCGAAATTTCGTCGTTCATGCAGGTCAGTACGTCCCAGGCCGAAGGCTCGGTCGATACCGGTCTCTGGGTGGCCAGATTCAACCAAACGAAAAACAAATCCGCCCAGCAGGCGCTCGTTCGACATCGCGTCGACGACATGCAAAAACAGCTATCGGACCTTCGGGATAGGAAGCAAACGCTCGTCACGAAGTACAAAAACGACCGTATCAGCCAACTCAGATATCAATCCGAGATGAGCAAGCTAGTCGGCGAAATCAGTTCGCTCCAACACTCCATC
>NZ_JBAWAC010000257.1:0-12491 GCF_049589095.1 Haladaptatus sp.
GACGAGTTCATAACCCTCGTCGAGAACGAACACGGCCTCGAAGAGGGGAGCCTCGCCATGTCCGTCATCATCGAGAGCGGAGCGGCGGAATTGGCGATGGGCGACCTCCGCGAGGAGATGGGAAAGCCGGACAACAACCTCGAACGCCTGTTCATGCTCGTGGACGGCGAAGTCGATTACACCAAGGACATGCGTGCGATGACGCCCACCGGTGGCCTCCCGGAGTGGGAGGAACTGCGCCACAACACGTCGCGCGGTGCGAGCGCCGCCGGACTCATCGCGGTCGACGGTCCGTACGACGACATCCGGGACGTGGACGGCTACCGAGAGCGCATGACCGCCAACCGGGCCAAGGGAATGATCGGCATCTGGTCGCTGACCCCCGGCCAAGTCGTGACGGCGAACGAGGCACCGTTGCCGCCGAAAATCGGCAGATGGCTGCTCAACGTTGACGGCCAACGAACCGACCTCGAACGGGAGGACGACACACAGTTTTACGACGGAAATCGAGTCGGACTGTCGGAGACCGGCGACGGCTATCGCCTTCAGGTCGGCGACGACGAGCGGGAACTCGACGAGGACGAACTCCGCGAGGAACTGCTGGACATGACCGAATACGTCCCGAGCATGGACGACATCGTCGATTCGATGGAGGAGTTCGAAGCCGCGAAGGAAGCGGGGAGGGGTGCCATCGCCATGACGCAGGCGACGACCGTCGTCATCGACGGCGTCGAGGTCGACATCGAGAACGACCGAATGTGGGACGAAGCCACGTACCAAGCCGCGATGACGCCGATCGCCGTGTTCCAAGACGTGTACGAGAACCGGCCCGACCAACACGAGGCGTTGGCGGAACTGTACGGCGAGAACGTGGTCGAACGAGCGATGCAGGTCGGCTGACGAACGGTTCACCGGCACTCGTCGGCGACCGCTCGCCCATCGATTTGCAGTTCGATTTTCCCGTGCTACGACGAAGTCGATCGACCAGGGAGTAGTATCGATATATTTTTAATATCACATCAATCTCATAGTAATATTTTTGAATTAAAATCCACCCCCTTGTATATCACCGTGTAAAACCGCGCCAATCCTTAATGTATTAAATTATCTTTGTACGGGTATGGCAATCAATACCAAAAAGTTCGCGATCGTGATCGGTGCAGCGTTGGTGCTACAAGCCGCCACTGTCGGCGCAATCGCGACTGGAGGAACAGCCATCGCAGTGCCCACGGCAGGTGTGGGTGGATTCACCGTCACTTTCGACCAACTAGAGGGTCAAGGGTTCACGCAGTACGCATCGCTTGAGAATTCGAGCGAGTGCGGAACGTACCCGTCGGCGGTTGCAAAAATCAACCAAGGATCGATCAAGGGGCTAAAAATGTACAAGGACGTTGAAATTCCGAAGGGAATGCCCGGCGGTGGTACCACCGTCCGTCTCATGATCTCTTCGGACAAGACGGTGAAATTCAGGGGAATGACACAGAAGTTCACCTATCTCCAAGGGAACCTCAAGATGGAGAACCAGAAGACGCTGTCCGATCCCAACAGCATGAAGAGTTCGTTCTCGCTCTCGGCACCGACCATCGTCATCGATGACGGGAGGATCAAGGCACAAAGCCAATTCCTACAGAGCATCACGCTCTCCGGAGCACACGTGAAGACGGTCGTGAACCCGAAAAACACCACTAGCTTCCCGAAGAGCCAGTGTGCAGCGGGAGGAAACTGATCCGAGCGAACGGAGGATCACGATATGAGTTCAATTCACATAACGCAGTTCGCATCGTACCGGACAAGGTTCGCGTCGTGGCGCCACGACCGGCCGTTCTGGGGTGCACTCCTCGTCATCCTCGCCGGACTCGTCATCGGGATCATCCCCGCACAACTGGCGATAACCTTTGCGCTCGTTCCGAGTACGTTCATGTTTGCGGGGTTGGTGTTCGCAGTCTTCGTCTTCTTGAGCGGTGTCTTCGCTCTACTGCGCCCGGAATTCGCCGAGTTCTTCGGTGCCGCTGGCATCCTGCTTTCGATCGCCTCGATCTTCGGGGCGCTCGGAGGGTTCGGCGTGGGGATGATACTCGGCACGCTCGGCGGTGCGCTCTGTGTCGCGTGGGAACCACCTGAGACCACCGAGACCGACACCGAAGAAACAACACCGGCAGTGTGATCGTCGGAGGGTTCCATTTTGGGCGAATCGTATTGCCGAGCCTTCAGTTTAGACAACAAATAATTATGTACGTTTCGAGAATGAGTGCGTGATAGGATCGAAGATGATGAGATATCTAACCCTCAAATTAGTCCTGGACGGGAAGGGAATCCATCCAGTCGGCGACGTTATCGCTGCACGGCCCGACGTCCAACGGGATCAACTCCTCCACGTCAACTCCCTCTTCAGCGGTGGCGGTGTGCTTCTCTATCGACTGCGTGGGAGCTCAAAAGGGCTCGTCGAGGAGTTGGATGCGCACGAGTCGGTCTTGGCTTACGATATACTCGACGTCCAAGACGATCTGTTTCACATCTACATACACGTCGAAGCGGGTGAGCCGGCGGGAACGCTCATGTACGTCGTCGAGAAGTATGCACTCATCATCAATACGCCGCTCACGTACACCGACTCCAACGACATCCTCGCCACCGTCGTCGGCAAGCAGGAGATGATACAACGGGCGTTCCGCGAGCTACCGAAGCAAATCGACGTCCGTGTCGAACAGACGGGGGAGTACGCGCCGGATTCCGACCACCTCTTTTCGGGGCTGACCGATCGGCAACACGAGGTGCTCGAAACCGCCGTCAAACAAGGACACTATCAGATCCCACGGCGATCGACACATGCGGACATCGCGGAACGACTCGGCTGTGCGCCGAGCACCGTCGACGAACACCTCCGAAAGGCGGAGTGCCACCTCTTTTCGACCCTTTTCGGACACCGGGAATGACGTCCAACGAAGATTCGACGGGATATAAATAACCGTGCATGAGTGCGGGAATAAATATTCCTCTGCGGTCGTATGGTAGGAACAATCATAGCAGATAGTGATATTCGATGAAACACCGAACCATCCTCGTGGTTATCCTTTGTCTCGTGATCGCTTCGGTATCTCCGGCGACGGGCACACACCGTGAAACGTCGGGTGCATCCGCCCAACAGTCGTTCTCGGACGCGAAACGCTGCTTCCAGAACGTGACGTTCCGGACCATGAACTTCCCTGCCTACCGGCAGAATGCCCACAGTCTCGACGTCGAGGGGGCGATGTCCGGAAATATCGGTGATGGTCCGCGGACGAACGACACAGCGCTCAGCGTTCAGGTCGAACGGATACACGCCGAGTCGGTCTGTCTAGAGGTGAAGCCGACTGGGGACGATGCGGGCATCAGAATGACGTTTCACGACGCGGTGTTGAAGAAGACGAAACTTCAGGGGGCGAACATGCGGTTCGAACGGGCGACGGCCGACGCGATAACGTTCGACGTTCCGAAGCGAATCGGCCGCCAATTCCGTTCCCTACTGACGGGGGGAGACCAAGCGAATGACGGGAACGACGACGCGGGCGCTGGACCGAACTCGGGTGCAAACGAGAATCGAACGGTTGCACCCGGCGACACGACTCACCGAGTGGGGACCATCGTGAACGACTCCACTGAGGGAAGGGGTGAGGACAATAACCCAGAAAACGAGGTCAACGATACGAAGAACAAAGTCGGAAACGGAGTCGATAACGTCACGGACGGGGTGAACGATACTCGTGACGATGTCGCTGACCGTGTACACGACACCACCGGGAACGTCACCGATGGCGTGGACGACACGACGAACGATACGACGGATAAAATCACGGACGGCGCGGACAATACGACAGATACGATCGGCGATACGACTGACAATGTCACGGACCGTGTCGATAACACCACGGACACGGTTGACGACACGACGAAAAAAGTCTTAGACGGCGTGAATAACACGACGGACGAGGTGGACGATACCACGAATAAAGTCACGGACAGCGTCGATGAGACGGCGGATGGGGTCGATAATACCACGAACGGACTCACTGGTGAGGTGGACGATACCACAAACAAAATCACGGACCGTGTGGACAAGACGGCGGACAAAGCGGACGGGAGTGCCGATACGATCACGGACGGGGTGGACAATACGACGGATACGGTCGATAAAACGACCGACAAGGCCACGGATGAAGTGGACGATACCACAGGGAAGGTCACGGACGGCGTCGATACGACGACGAACACGGTGGACGACACCACGAGTAAAACCACTGGGACGGTAGACGAGACGACCGAGACGGTCGGCGATGGTATCGAGAACACATCAGATGGGGTCGCAGATGGTGTCGAGAACACGTCGGATGAAGTCTCAGGTGGCGTGGGAAAGACGGTGGCTGGTCTCACGACGACCGCTGACAGCACGACGGATGCCATCCAAAATACGTCGACTGCCGGTGGGAACGCCAGCACCGGTACTGACGCGGGCGGTAACTCCACGATAGGAACGGCGGTGAAGAACGGAACCGGCGGAACGGACGACGGATCGCTGTTGGAATGGACAGCTAGTTCGTCGGTGACGAAATTCTGACCGCCCGTTGTCGACGACGGTTTAGCTGTTCTGCGGTTTGAAGATGTCGGCGAGACGGCCGACGAACGAGTTGTTCGGATGCGTTCCTTCGACGACCTCGTACTCGCGTTCCAGCGTCCCTTCCCTCGTCAACCGAAGGATCGTCAGGTCGCCGTCCGTGAGGAGCGTTCCGGCGTCGTTCCCGACGATGGTCCCGGACGTGGTGACGAGCGTTGCGCGTGCGCCAGCACCCGACGCGAGGCTTCTGAGGGCCGAAATGTCGTCCCTGTCGGGACGTTCGTAAACCGCGCCGATGACGTGGTCGTTCAGCAGGTCATCGCGTGCGTAGACGTGAACCGGAACCTCCTCGTCCGACGCGTCGGTGACGATACTGTCGATCTCCGTTCGGAGTTTCCTGTCCTCGAACGCTTCGGCGAGGGCCTGCCGCGCGACGAGTTGCTCGTCCACCCATGTGGCTCCGTCTTCGCTCAAGAAGTACCGGTACAGCACCCGCTCGATGGTTTGGAGCGGATCGGCGACGTGATGGCAGTCACGGCATCGAAGGCGGTTGACGGGCTTTTCGAACACGTCGCCACAGTCCTCACAGACGTGTGCCGCATCCGATTCGAGGTGTTTCAGCGAATCGAGTTCGGTCTCGCAGTTCGGACAGACGACGGCGTTCTCGCCGACGAACTGCTCCCGCATCCCCTCGTAGCCACACTCCGGATGGCGATAGCTGTCCGTTCGTATCGTGTTCGGCGATTCACAGGACGGACACGCCGTCGTGTACTGCATTCCCTTCGCTTCACAGCGAGGACAGATGTACTGTTTCTCCTGAAACTCGCGGTGAAGGAGGTCGCGTTCGGACAGCGTTTCGAGCACCTCGAAGGTGTCCCCGTCGTAGTCGTCGAGATACTCGTCCGCGTCGGGGTAGGTGACCGTCCCCGTTTCGATGTCCAGTACCGGTCGAATTTCGTCGAGCGTCCCCTCTCGAAGGGCGCTCAGTAGTCGGACTGTACCCGGTGAACCCATGATCGATTACAACATGCCCATCTATTTAATCATCTCCCAAACTATAATTATTGTTTTGTAATTCTCGGTATGTTTCTCGGGCGATATCGTGACCGACGTTTTGAGAAAGTGGTCAGAACCTCCTTTTCTATCCCGCACGCTGGTACGAAATAGGTCAGCGAATCGCACCCACGACCACAGACGGTCCAAACGGAGTCGAAAACAAATGAAATCTACAGTCCGGAACGACACGACCGAGAGGAGAACCCCTTCCATCGAGGAGACGCTCTACGGGCCGCCACAGCATTCGACGCGAAGGACCGACCCGGAGTTGACGTTCTATGGAGTCCCACAACACGAAACCGACGTCGTAGTCGACGCGGAACCGCGGGAATCGCCCGCGTACCGATATCGCTGGGAGATGGAGAGCCGTCGGGACCGCTTCCAGTTCGGCCCTGGGCCAGCGACGGGGGTGATTTTCCCATGACCGCGACGAAGTCCGGTGACGGGTTCGTAACCGATATCGTCGAATCCTGTCCCGACTGTGGCCGGGACACGGTACACGAGGTCGAGATAGAGATTCGAACCGAAAACGAACACAGCGACAACGCGGCGTTCTCGCGCGAACCGTACCGAGTCAGTACGTGTACGGGATGTGGGAGAACGACCGCGGTTCGCATGAACAACGTGCGAGGGCTCTGATGGCGAACTTGGCCAGCAGCGAGAACGGAATCCGCGTCCGACCGCCGAACCGCAGGTCGTCATCGAGACGGTGCCTGAACTGCGGGGGGTTCGTGACGGCGCGCTTCGCTCGCGTGTTCGGAGACAACACCGACGAAGTCCACGGTTGCATCGCCTGTCTCGACAGGAGTGCTGTCCGTGCGGGGAACGCCTGTGCGACCGAGGACGACGAACTCTCCCGAAACGAAACCGTCCAGACGACACCCGACTGACCGCTCGTCGGTCGAATCGAGCATGGTGTCGCGTGTCGATGTACCGTTTCTGGTACTACCAGGATTCATAATTGTTTTCCGATAGGGCTTCCGGAGTACGATAATGGCTGTCGAACGACAATCGACCGGCGTTCGCGGATTCGACATCGTGTTGAACGGTGGACTGATTCCGAACCGGTCGTACGTCCTCCACGGTGAAGCAGGCACGGGAAAGACCGTGCTCGGATTGCGTTTTCTCGAAGCGGGAAGTTCGAGATAACGGAAAATGGTGTCAGAGTCGGCGAACCGATGGAGGACCTTCAAGGGGTATTGACCGGTATGCCGCGACTCGACGACTGAATCCCGAATCGCTATTTTGGATTAAAAATCGGTATCATTATACCATAGTAGTGTGAGCTATCAATCGAGCGACGTATGGGAACAATACTCACGGTGTTGGGATTCTGGGAGGGAGTTCGATGGCTCGGTACGACCGTTCCGTTTTTTACCGTTCTCCCCGCTTTCGTTGGCATGCTCGTCTTGATTTGGATGTTCATGCCCGACCTGCCGATGCAACCGAGGCCGACGGTACCCGATGGCGAGTATCGGTTCGATCCGGACGATTTCGAACCGCGGTGATTCGAGAGACCGGTCAGAACGTCTTTTTAACCCCCTCTCGAACGTCCGGATGAGGAGAATCGCCGAACGAGCGACCAAACCAACAACCATGACTAACGCAGTACCTGACGGACGGCACGTGGAACCGGATACGCCCGAAATCGTCTTCGCGATCGACGAGACCGCGGACGAGCGGTATCCAAACCGGGCGATCATTGCCGACATCACGCGGGACGACGCGTGGGTCGCGGTAGACGAGATGGACACGATGCCGTTGGCCGAGTGGCGATAGGTCCTCGAACGGACGACCTTTTCGCGAGTAGATTCGACGGAGAGCGGTCGCTCTCGATACTTCGGACTGTGAGCGGCCACCCTCCATCACATATTCGTTACGATAACCTATTTTGAGAATGGTTAAATAGAATCTCTCTGTAGCATCGAACGACATGGTGCTATCACGATGAGCGAGCGCGTCGAGGCGAGTTCGGGGGACGGCGGACTCACCCGCGAGTTGGGGTTGCTCGATTGCGTGCTGTTGAGCGTCGGCGGGATGGTCGGGTCCGCGATTTTCGTCTTCCCCGGTTCGACCGGACGGTTGGCCGGTCCCGCCTCGACGCTCGCGTGGTTGGTCGCTGGGCTGTTGATGATGGTAATCGCACTCTGCTACACGGAACTCGCGCTCGCGTTCCCGAAGGCTGGCGGTCCCGCCGTCTTTCCCGCCGAAACGTTCGGCCCGAACCCGTTCGTCCGCCTCTTCGCCAGTTACATCGAAGGGGTGTCCTACTGCATCGGGATGGTGTTCAGTATCACGATTTCGGCGCTCGCAATCGCCCAGTATTTGGGGATCGCGTTTCCCAGCATGAAGGGGTACGTCGTTCCGATAGCGCTCGTCGCGATCGTCTTGAGTTTCCTCGTCAACCTCGTCGGCGTGACGAGTACGAGTAGGACGAACCTCGTTCTGTCTTCGCTACTGCTCACGGTTCTCCTCGTCTTCGTCGCCGCCGGACTGACGAAGTTCGAACCGACGAACTACGAGCCATTTTTCACGGGCGGACCGGCGAAGTTCTTCGCGGCCGTTCAACTGGCGCTCACGGGATACGGCGCGTGGACGGTGATTCCGTCCGTCGCGGAGGAGGTGAAACGACCGGCCAAAACCGTCCCGCGGGCTATTTTACTCTCGCTTCTCGTAACGACGGGGGGCTACACGCTCGTCGTCGTCGTGCTCCACGGCGTCGTCCCGACGTCGGCGTTCCAAAGCGGTAACGCCGTGATCGAAGTTCCCCTCGGGGTTACGGCGGCGAAACTCGGACTACCGGTGGTTCAACGATATCTCCTCCCGCTCGGCGCGATCGTCGCCATCTTCACGACCATGCTGGTCGGGACCATGAGCGCCAGTCGCATCGTCCTCGCACTGGGGCGGAACGACACGCTCCCCTCGTTCTTCGCGGCGGTCGATTCGCGCTTTCAGGTTCCGTGGGTCGGACTCGTGACGGTGTCCCTCGTCGCCGCCGCGCTGACGGCCTTTCCGGAATATTTCTACGAACTGCTCGTCATCGCGTCCGTGGTCGGAACGGGACTTCCGTACGCGCTCAACATCGTCTCGTTCGTCGGACTGCGCTACTACCGCCCCGACGTAACGCCGCCGTTTCGTGCCCCCGGCGGGTACGCGCTCCCCGCCGTCGCTCTCGTCGCACTTAGTGTTGCGATGGTCGGACTGGGTTCGACCGAAGTGCTCTGGTCGCTGGTCACCGTCGTCCTCATCGCTGGTTCCTTCCTCGTCCGGTATCTCATTTGGCCCGAACTGTTCCGCCAGCACGACTTCGTAATATCGCGCAAATGAATGATCTCGCCGTGACGTTTCCAGTCGAAACGAACGATCGAAGCAATCCGTGCAGATTTGAACACGACTGGTCAGTCGTACGCACGGCATCGTGAATTACCACTCAATACGGTCCAATTCCGCCATTCTCCCGAATTCTCGTGGAGTGTTTCCTGCCGAGACTGTTCATTTTTGCGTATTCGACCGCTGAATGAGTGCACGAGTTTGAACAAGTTTGAACGTTTTTGCAGAACATTTATTAGGGTCGTTTGTTTTGGTTATGGATGTCATGGGTGACGAACACAACCATACACGGCGTCGATTTATGCAAACGACGGGGGCACTCGGTATCGCAGGGTCCACTGCGCTCGCCGGTTGTACCTCTTCGAGTAAGAGCGACAAGGGAGGCAAAAACGGAGGCAGCGGCGAGATGGCCGACAAGATCAAATTCTTCAACGCGGGGAGTCTCAAGGACGACCCCGGAACCAAGAAGAACATCGACCGGTTCGAGAAGAAAACCGGCATCGAGGTCGAGGTCAACGAGGTTCCGTGGAGCAACCTGAAGACGACGCTCATTACGCAGTGGCGAAACGAGAGCAGCAAAGTGGACGCCTTCAACGGGCCGACGTGGTGGCTCGCCGACTTCGTCGCGGCCGATTGGGTCGAACCGCTTCCGCTCACGAAGAAACACATGAACAAGTTCCCCGACAATCTCAAGGAACTCGTCATGTTCGACGGGAAGCCGTACATGGCCCCGCAACTGGGCAAATGGGGCAACTTCCTCTACGACAAGCAGTACTTCGAGAAGCAGGGAATCTCGTCGCCGCCGGACACGTGGGATGACGTTCTCAAACTCGGCGACAAGGTCGGCAACGACCGGTCGGCGTTCGGGTTCACGTGGGCGAACAAGGACGTTTTCATGTTCAAACAGTTCCTCTGGCAGGCGGGCGGCCAGGTGTTCAACGACAAACACGAACCCGTCTTCGCGGACAAAGGAGTGAAGGTCTTCGACGAGTTCCTGACGCCGCTTCGAAAGAAGGGGCTCCTCCCGAGCGGCGTCCAGAGCATGAACGAGGGGAACGTCGGCGACGCCTTCATCGGCGGCAAGTTCGCCACCGTCGAGGGATGGACGCCACTCGGTTCCCGTGCGCTCGACGAGGACTGGAAGAAGGACCGTCTCGGCATCGCCAAACCGCCGAAAGGGCCCGCGTCGCGTGCGACGTTCCAGGATTCGAACGCCGTCGGCGTTTCGGCGTTCTCGAAGCGCAAGAAGGCCGCGAAGAAGTTCGCGGAGTTCATGAGCGAGGAGGAATCGTGCAAGACCGACATGGTGGTCGAGGGGAACCCGGCGGTCATGCCGTCGGTGTACGACTCCGACGAGGTGAAAGAGAAGTATCCGAAGGAGTTGCGCGACAACATGAAGTACAACCTCAAGCACGCGACGAGCGAGATTTACCGCCTGCAACCGCAGGTCGACGACATTCTCTCGTCCAACATCACGCCCGTCTTCCTCGGCAAGAAGGACGCTCACGACGCGCTCACCGCTGCCCAACAGGACATCAAGTCGCTGTACAAGAAGAACAAGATTCTGTAGAGTCACGCATATATGGCAGAGAATACACGCTCGCTTCGGCGACGGCTCGATAGGCTGTTCATCCCGCTCACGGTGGGACCGACGGTCATCTGGATAGCCGGCATCATCCTCTATCCGACGCTCCAACTCCTGTGGTCGAGTCTGTTCTATACGAACCCGATTACACAGCAAAAACAGTTCGTCGGACTGGACAACTTCGCCTCGCTTCTGTTCAAGCACGGCCACTGGTTCGGGACGGTCAACCCCGACATCGTCCGGTTCACGAAACACACCGTCATCTACGTCGGCTTCAGCGTCACCATCTCGTTCCTGTTGGGACTCGGCATCGCGATGCTGCTCAACAAGGATCTGAAGGGACGTGGCTGGATCCGGACGGCAGTCATCGTGCCGTGGATCCTGCCGTACGTGATGAGCGGTCTGATGTGGCGTTGGATGTTCCAGACGCAGTACGGTGCGATTAACGGCGTCCTCGTCGGCGGCGGCGTCATATCGAAACAGATCCCGTTCCTCTCGGACGGAACCCTCGCGATGATCGCACTCATCATCGCCGACGTGTGGGTGTTCACGCCCTTCATCATCATCATCCTCCTCGCGGGACTCCAGAACGTTCCCGAGCAGTTGTACGACGCGGCCGAGGTGGACGGCGCGAGTCGATGGTCGCGGTTCCGGAACGTCACCTACCCGTTCCTCAAACCGTCGATCCTGGTCGCGCTCACCATCCGGATCATCTTCGACATCCGGGCGCTCGACCTCGTCTGGGTGATGACCCACGGCGGGCCCGGGAAGTCCACCGAAGTGTGGGCTTCGTGGCTCTACCGCACCGCGATGGTGTTCGGAGACACCGGCCAGGGTGCCGCCCTCGGCGTGGTGATGCTCGCTACGACGTTCGCCATCGTTGCGGTTCTCTATCAGGTCTTCGGAGGGACCCCCTACGAAACATGAGTATGAAAACAGACACGATGAGCCGACTGCGGCGCGGATTGAACTTGAACGCGGAAGACGAGTGGCCGAGCGTGATCCGCGAGCGACTGGTCGCCTACGGACTGCTCGGTCTCTACGTCGTGGTGGTGTGGTTCCCGATCTACTACATCCTCATCACGAGTTTGAAGGCACCGTCCGAGACGCTGTCGTTCCCCATCACGTTCTACCCGCACCACCCGACGGTTTCGAACTACGTCGAGATCTTCCAGAACCGCCCGTTCGGCACGTACACGCTGAACAGCCTCATCGTCGCCGGAACGACGACGATAATCTGTGTCACGCTGGGAACGCTATCGGGATACACGTTCTCCCGATACGACTTCCTCGGCAACAAGGCGCTGTTGCTGTCCATCATCGCCGCGCGGATGATCCCGCCTATCGCGCTCATCGTTCCGTTCTTCGAGATCATGTCCCACCCGCCGATCATCGGCGCGGTCACGGGAAGCCTGTACGACACGAAGATAGCGCTCATCCTGACGTACACGTTCTTCAACCTGCCCTTTGCGGTGTGGATCATGAAGAACTACTTCGACGGCGTCCCGAACTCGTTGGACGAGCAGGCCCAAGTCGACGGTTGTTCGACGTGGGAGGGCTTCTTCAAGATCATCCTCCCGGTGGCGAAACCGGGCATCGCGGCGACGGCCATTCTGGCCTTCATCTTCTCGTGGAACGAGTTCGTCTTCGCGCTCGTCCTCACGTCCTCGAACGTCGCACAGACGCTGCCAATCGGCGTCTCCCTGTTCGTCGCCGACGACTTCATCGACTGGGCACACCTCGCTGCCGGTGGCATGATTGCGGCTCTGCCGGGCATCCTGTTCGGCCTGTTCTTCCAGCGCTACATCGTCAGCGGTCTCACGCAAGGAGCAGTGAAAGAATGACGAAAACAGATCTACAAATGCGATTCAATCCAACCGACGGTGGTATCGATGGCTGAAGTAACGCTCGACACGCTCGAAAAACGGTTCG